>NZ_JBDJKU010000001.1:0-227661 GCF_039673015.1 Stenotrophomonas sp. TWI1409 | reverse complement strand
CTGCACGGTACTTCCGGAGATCACGGGGTTTCCGGCCAGCGGCCGGCACTACCCCAGCGGTTGGCATGCCGAGGCGATGCACGGTGCGTCCGGGGATCATGAGGTTGCCGGCCAGCGGCCGGCACTACTCCTCCAGGCTGGCGTTCCAGAACCCCTGCAGCACGCCGGGGGTGGTCGCCAGCGTGGCCAGCACCGCATCCAGTTCACCGGCATCCACCGTGGTGGCATACAGCACCGCTTCAATCTCCACGTCGCGCTCGCCGAACGGGCGCTGGTCCACCGCGCGTACCGGGTAGTGCGCCTGTTCAAGCAGCAGCAACAGCTGGTCCAGCACCTCGGCCTGCTGCTCGCGCTGGCAGACCACGTTGATTGCATAGGTCGCCTCGCTGAACGCCTCCGGCAGCGGCTGCCGCTGGATGCGGTTCACCACCGGCCGCAGCAAAGTGTTGGCGGCCAGCACGAACACGGCCGCCAGCACCGCCTCCGGCAGCAGCTTGATACCCGCGCAGGCACCCACCGCCGCCGAGCCCCATAAGGTGGCCGCGGTGTTCAGGCCGGACACCTGCGCACCGTCCTTCATGATCGCGCCGGCACCGAGGAAGCCCACACCGGAGATCACATAGGCCACCACATGCAGCGGCGACGGCGGGCCGCCGTACAGGTCGTGGAAGCGCACAGCGAGGTCCACGAACACTGCCGCGCCCACCGCCACCAGGGTATTGGTGCGCAGGCCGGCAGTGCGTTGGCGCAGCTGCCGCTCCAGGCCGATGACGGTGCCAAGCACGAAGGCCACCGACAGGCTGATCAGTGAGCTCAGGGTCGCGCCGGCGTTGAACGCCGGCAGGTTCGGATTGATGTCCATTGTGTTTCTCCCTGGACCAGGCGGCGGGCGCTTACTGCCAGCCGTAACGACGGATGTAGATCTTCTTCAGCACGGTGGTCAGCACCGCGTAGCCGAACAGGATCGCCACCAGGAACGGCCAGTAGCCGGTCGGCAGGGCCTGCAGCTTGAAGTAACCCGCCAGCGGGCTCATCGGCAGGGCCACGCCAATGGCCATGATCAGGCCGGTCATCACCAGCAGCGGCGGCGCAGCGATGCTCTGCAGGAACGGCACCTTCGGCGTACGAATCATGTGCACGATGAGCGTCTGGGTCAGCAGGCCCACCACGAACCAGCCGGACTGGAACAGGCCCTGGTCGGCCGGTGTGCGCGCATCGAACACGTACCACATCAGCGCGAAGCAGCTCAGGTCGAAGATCGAGCTGATCGGCCCGAAGAACACCATGAAGCGGCCAATGTCTGCCGGGTTCCACTTCAGCGGCTTGCGCACCAGTTCCTCGTCCACGTTGTCGAACGGAATGGCGATCTGCGAGATGTCGTACAGCAGGTTCTGTACCAACAGCTGCAGTGGCAGCATCGGCAGGAACGGCAGGAAGGCCGAGGCCACCAGCACCGAGAACACGTTGCCGAAGTTGGAGCTGGCGGTCATGCGGATGTACTTCAGCATGTTGTTGAACGTACGCCGGCCCTGGATGACACCTTCCTCCAGCACCATCAGGTTCTTTTCCAGCAGGATGATGTCGGCCGCCTCCTTGGCGATGTCCACCGCACTGTCCACGCTGATGCCGATGTCCGCAGCACGCAGTGCCGGCGCATCGTTGATGCCGTCGCCGAGGAAACCGACCACCTTGCCCTGCGCACGCAGCTCGCGCACCAGCCGTTCCTTGTGCAGTGGCGTCAATCGGGCGAACACACGGTGGTGGTGCAATGCACGCGACAGTGTGCCGTCGTCCATGCGCTCGATCTGTGGTCCGGTCAGGATGGTGTCCGCGTCCAGCCCGACCTGGGCACAGACGCGGGCGGTGACCAGCTCGTTGTCGCCGGTGAATACCTTCACTTCCACACCATGCGCGGCCAGCGCCTGCAGCGCCTGCGCAGCCGATTCCTTCGGCGGATCGAGGAAGGCCACGTAGCCGACCAGGGTTAGCCCGCATTCGTCAGCCTGCGAATACACGGTCTGGCTGGCGGCGGTTTCCTTCATCGCCACTGCCACCACGCGCAGGCCCTGTTCGTTCAGTTCTTCGGTGGTCTGCCGCACGCGCGCCAGCCGCTGCTCATCCAACGGCTTGTCCTCGCCGTTCTCGCGCACCGTGCTGCATACCGCCAGCATCTCTTCCACCGCACCCTTGCAGATCAGCTCATGGTGGTCCTCGCGTTCGGACACCACCACCGACATGCGGCGGCGCTCGAAGTCGAAAGGAATCTCATCCACCTTGTGGTAGTCCTGCGACAGCCGCAGCGAGCTCTGCAGCTCCACGTGCTCCAGCACCGCACGGTCGAGCAGGTTGATCAGCCCGGTCTGGAAATGGCTGTTGAGGTAGGCAAACTTCAGCACATCCTCCGAATCGTGACCGAACACGTCGGTGTGCCGTTCCAGCGCGATCTTGTCCTGGGTGAGGGTGCCGGTCTTGTCGGTGCACAGCACTTCCATCGCGCCGAAGTTCTGGATCGCATCCAGGCGCTTGACGATCACCTTGCGCCGCGACAACAGCACCGCACCCTTGGCCAGGGTGGAGGTGACGATCATCGGCAGCATTTCCGGGGTCAGGCCTACCGCCACCGACAGCGCGAACAGGAAGGCCTCGGTCCAGTCGCCCTTGGTCCAGCCGTTGATCAGCAGCACGAACGGCACCATCACCAGCGCGAAACGGATCAGCAGCCAGCTGACGCTGTTGACGCCGGCCTGGAACGCGGTGGGCGCACGGTCGGTGGCGGTGCTGCGCTGGGCCAGGGTGCCGAAGTAGGTGCGGTTGCCGGTGGCCAGCACCACGGCGGTGGCTGTGCCGGACACCACATTGGTGCCCATGAACAGCAGGTTGTGCTGCTCCAGCAGGCCGGCCAGGCCGTCGCCGGGGTGCGCGAACTTCTCCACCGGCAGCGACTCGCCGGTCATCGCCGCCTGCGCCACGAACAGGTCCTTGGCGGTCAGCACGCGGCAATCGGCCGGAATCATGTCGCCGGCCGACAGCACGATGTGGTCACCGGGCACCAGCTCACGGATCGGCAGGTCCAGCAGGCGGGCCGGGCGACGGCTGTGCAGGTGCGCACCGAAGTACTGGTCGGCCACATCGGCGGCCTCGGTGCCCGGATTGCGGCGCAGCACGCGTGCGGTATTGCCGACCAGTGCCTTCAGCCGCTCGGCGGCACGGTTGGAGCGGCCTTCCTGCACGAAGCGGATCAGCGTGGACAGCAGCACCATCGCGCCGATCACGATCGTGGCCTTGATGTCCTCGGTCAGCCAGGACACCGCCGCCAGTACGGTCAGCAGCAGGTTGAACGGGTTGCGGTAGCACTGCCACAGATGGCGCCACCACGGCAGCGGCTTTTCGTGATCCACCTCGTTGGGGCCGAGCGTGGCCAGCCGCTCCTCGGCCTCGTGCGGGCTGAGGCCATCGACGTGCGAGTCGAGCGCAGCCAGCAGGCGCGGCTCGTCCAGCTGCGACAGGGTGACCAGGCCGGTGGTGAGCGCGAAAGGTGCGGCTTCGGCACTGCCCGGGCCGAAGCCGGCTTCGGGCATGGCGCGACGGCCGAACAGGTTGCCTGCGCGACGGCTGCGCAGGAAGGCATTGAACCAGGCGTTGAGCAGGCTCATGGGAACTCCTTGAATGTCAGAGCCGGCCGCGGCCGGAACACGAACGGAACGGATGCAACGGTTCAGGCGTGGCGCATCGCCAGCGCCGCCGGCGACCACGGCTGCATGTGCAGGCGCTGGCTGCCGCCGATGCACAGCGGCTTCATCGCATCGCGAAGGGGGTAGGGCAGATGGCGCAGCACGTTGATACGTTCGCTGATCGGCAGCAGCGACAGTGCATCGGCGACCACGCGCGGCGAACCGAGCGACAGCGAACGGGCGAAAATCACGGGGCCGTGCTGCAGCAGGTGGCTGCGCAGGGCGGCAACATCGCGCTCGCCGATCAGGCGGCGTAGGGTGATGTAGAGGATCTTGTAGGACATGGGGGTGATCTCCAGGCAGGCGGCGCCTGGCGATCCCCCGTCACTCAGGCAGGCAGGGACCGGCGGGCAGGCGCCAGGAACAGGCAACAGGCGGGCATACGGGGCGCGGTGCGCCCGGCAGGGTCGGGGTCCATCTGCGTCTCCATGAGGGGAGGGAGCCAGCCAGGGTTGCCCTGGCCAGTGGCGCTATTGTCCGCCCCTGAATGGGGCAGTCCTAGAGGCTCGTGGGTTAGCCCGGCTATACCTTGGTATAGCCGGGCAAGCATCGCGCCAATCGGCGGCGCATCAAGGAATCAATGCGAGGTGCTGGTCTGCTTGCACACATCGTACTCGCCGCGGCTCAGTTTCTTGTCGCGATCGGTATCGCAGGCGTGCAGTCGTTCTGCCCAGTCCGGCGCAACCGCATCGACTTCGGCCAGGGTGACGATGCCGTCCTTGTCCTTGTCCAGCGATTCATAGGCTGGAATCAACTTCACTTCGGTTACGTCCTCGGCCGCGGTGGCCTTGCTGGCTTCCTGCGTTTTGGAACAACCGCCCAGCAGAATGCCGGCCGAGAGGATGAGGAGAGCGGGAAGGTAGCGGAAACCGGTCATGGCGTGCTCCTGAGGAGGGGGCGGTCCACCGGTGTGGTGGCCACGGCCGGATCTTCGGCGGGGGACTGTAAGCCGGTTGCGAAGAATGCAGGCAAGCGTGCACGCAAGTAGGGCGCCGTTCACCGCGATGGCGCCGGTCCAGCGGGTCAGGACCGGCAGACTAGGAATCGCTTCAGATGCGTAGGACATGTCCGGCTTTTGCAACTTTTTGCATATCGAGATTGTGATGCGGTCGTGAAAATTCGCGCTCGCCTTTCCCTGCGGGCCCGCCATGCGTCGTCTTCTCTCATTGATTCTGTTGGTCATCCTGTCTGGTAGCGCGCACGCATCCACACCCCAGATCAACGTCGGCGTACTGTTCGACTACCTGCAACCCACGCACAGCAACCTGCTCAAGCGCATCCGCAACACCGGTGACGCCACGGCTTACGTGCGGGTTGAAGTCACCCAGATGCACTTCGATGCGGAGGGCAAGGCCAGCGAAACGCCGGTGGATACCACAGCGCTGGTCCGCAACACGCCGGATGCGCAAGGAGTCATCGCCAGCCCCAGCCGCCTGATCATCGCAGGCAATGGACAGCAGGCCACACGCCTGGTGTATCGCGGTGCGCGTGACCAGGAGCGCTACTACCGGTTGCGCTTCATCCCGGTGGCGCCAACGGCCGAGGACTTCTCGCTCAGCGAAGAGCAGGCCCGGGAGGCTGCGGAGCTCACCTCGGCCATCCGCGTGTTCACCGGCTACGGCACGATCTTCTTCGTCGCGCCGGAGAACCCGCACTACGACACGCTCATCGAGCAACAGCAGGTACGCAATCGCGGTAATGCCACCGTGGTGCTGGACAACCTGCGCCAGTGCGAGCGCGACCGTCCCGATACCTGCACGCCGGGAATCATCGCGCATGTGCGTCCCGGCAACAGCTACGCGCTGCAGGCTGCCGAGCACCAGTTCCTGCGCTTCGAGCTTCGCGAAGGCGACAGCCAACGCAGCATCGACTCACGCCGTTAAGCCCACTTCCACCGTTGGATCTGTCCCGAACGGGCCTGCCAGGCGCCCGCTGGGACGGCGTTGCCCTTGCCTGGCACCTTGATTCCTACCCTTGAACCTGGAGTGCATCCATGTCCCTGAAGGCCACCCTGCTGGCAGCGGCTACCGCCCTGCTGATCACCCCGGCCATTGCCCTGGCCGCGACCGAAACCAAGTCGATCACAGTCAACGTCACCGCTGATGTGCCGAACACCGCTGGCCTGCAGGTGTCCACCCCCGATGGCTGGGAAGGCCTGCCGCAGAACCTGCCGTGGGATACCGCCCGCCAGACCCTGGGCGATCTGACCGGCCGTGTCATCAACATCAAGTCGCCGGCGGCCATCACCGCCTATCTGTCTGCGCCGGCGCAGATGGCCTCGGCCGCCGACGTGGTCGACCTGGCCGTGAAGCTGGACAACGTGGTGGTGCCGGCCACCTCGGCCGCCAAGATCACGGTGGCCAATGCCGCACAGGCCGCGGCCGGCAAGTCGTTGGCGTTTGCCATTACCCCCACCGTGCCGACCGATGGCTACAAGCAGGGCAGCTACGGCGGCCAGTTCCACATGATCTTCGAAAGCGATATCTGACGATCATGCAGCTTCGTGCCCTTCCTGCCGCATCGCAGATGCAGCGGGAGGGCACGGGCATCCGCCCATGAAACGACCCGTCCGTCCCGCATCTCCGGCCCTTGCGCGATTGGCTGCCGGCATCGGCGCCGTGGTGTTTGCCGCGTCCAGCCATGCCGCCGGTCTTGCGCTGGGTGAGCTGCCCAGCCTGCTGGAGCAGCGCGAGCGCATGCCTGCGGAGTTCCGTGAGCACCTGTTCGGCAATCCGCTCACCGTGCGGGTGGAGCTGGACGGGCGCTACCTGGGCGACGCCGAGGTGCTGCTGCACGAAGACAATCGCGTGCAGCTGATCGGTTTCGGCGAAGCCCACGGCAGCCCGCTTCCGCAGACGGAGCGTTCGCGCTGGGCAGACGTGCTGGCCGAGCCGGTGGCGCTGGGTGTGTGCAGCCAGCAGTGTCGCGGATTGGCGGCGCTGCACTACAGCCTGTCCAATTCCCTGCTCAGCCTGCTGACCCAAGCAGGTGCGCACAAGGAAGGACGCCACGTCGCGCTGCCGGAGCGCGGCAGCCATGGACTGATCGTCCGCAACAGCGTGGCCGTGCATGGCGGCCAGGAACAGCAGACCTCCGCGCGCTACAGCGCTGAACTGCGCGGCAGCGTCGGCCGCTGGAGCACGGTAGGCAGTTACCAGTACTACGCCCAACCGGGTAGCCGCGAGCACTATCTCAGTGCCCTGCATGCCCAGCGCGAGCTGGGCGACCATTTCGTGCGTGCAGGCTACTTCCTGCCCACCTTCGAAGGCATCATCCGCCAGCCGCGCGCACCCGGCACGCAGAACGATACCGCGCTGGGCTTCATGCTCGGCTCCTCGGACGTGCTGCTGGCGGACACGCGCAGCCCCAGTGTGTACCCGGTCTATGTCACTGCCAGCCGCGAAGGCGTGGTGGAGATCCTGCGCGACGGCAACCTCCTGTCCACGCAGGCCGTCAAGCCGGGCATCCAGGAGATCGACACCCGGCGCCTGCCCGGCGGCATCTACGACGTGGAACTGCGGGTCATCGAGGACGGCCACGAAGCCTCGCGTGAGACCGCGTCGATCCACAAACCAAGTCGATGGAGCGACCCCAGCCGCCGCTGGCGCTACAGCGTGTTCGCTGGCCAACAGCGGGGCCTGCTCGATAGCGGTCGCGCACTGCAGGAGGGCAGGCTGGCCGCGGGTGCGGTGGTCAATTACCTGGTGCATCCGCGGGCGGTGGCCGGTGCCACCGTGCAGCAGATCGGCACGCGCCGCGCGGCGGGGCTGTCGATGGACTGGCAGGCCAGCGACCGCTTCAGCACCTACACCAATGCCTATACGTCCAGTGATGCCGGGCGCGGCGTCGACCTGCAGGGGTTGTACCGCTACCGCGCCGGATCGGTAGTGGCCAACCATGCGCGCAGCTGGGCAGAACAGCGCCAGCGCGTCCTGCCCGGTGACGGCTCGGTGCCGCGTTGGGAAACCCGCGGGGGCTGGCAGGACACCACCGCGGTATCGATCACCCATCGCTTCAGCCATCGCGACAACGCCAGCCTGCGGGTGGCGCGCAGCTCGGGCTTCACCAAAGGCACCGGCATCGATGTGTCCTATGGACGTCGGGAGACCCTGTTCGGCAGGCACGACGTGAACTGGCGGGTCTCGGCCTACGACCGCCCTGGCAGTCGCTTCACCCATTACCGCCGTCAGCGCGGGATCGACCTCACCGTCAGCGTATCGCTGGGCAGCGAGCGTCGCAGCTACAGCGGCAGCCTGGGCAGTCGTACCGGCGAGGGCGGCCAGCGCGACACCTACGTCAGCGCGGCAGCGACGCAGCGTGTGGATGGCAAGCTTGTGCAGACCGTGAACGGGATGATCAGTACTGAGCGCAGTGGCATTGGCGCTGGAGCAGGTGCGTACCTGCAGAGTTCGTTGCTGGAAGGTGATGTGCAGCTGTACCGTGGCGCGGGCTCGGGCCACGTCAGTGGCAGCGCCAACCTGGACAGCACGCTGGTGATCGGCGGTGGCCGTGCTGCGGTGCTTGGCCAGGGCCGCAGCGGCAGCGTGGATACCGGCATCATCGTCGACGTGCGCAGCGACTACTCCGACGTGATGCTGCGTGGCGACGACAGCCGGGGCGGCGGTGTGGAGTTGAAGCCGGGGCGCAACTTCGTGCCGGTAACCGCGTACCGTGCGGGCCACGTGCAGTTCGACTTCCATGGGCGGCATGCTCCCGCGGCCACGCTGCAACCGGCAACCATCAGCTACCACCTCAACAAGGGTGGGGTGATGCACGCTACCGTGGATGTGTTGCGCACCTTCACCGTAATGGGCCAGGTGCTGGATGCCGACGGCAACGGCGTGCGCGGTGTACAAGTGATCAACCATGCCGGGCGCAGCGTCAGCCAGGAGGAGGGATTCTTCACGCTGGAGCTGAGCGCACGCGCGCCGGTGGTGGAGCTGCGCTATCCGAACCTGGTGAGCTGCGTGCTGACGATGGAAGAGGGGCGCTATCCACGGGAGGGGGATGTGCTGATGGTGGGTGGCATTCGTTGCCCCGTGTCATTGGCTGTGAAGTGATTCAGGACCAATAGGAGGTCTCAGTTGAGATGAAAGCGGTGATGGGTGTGGTGGTCTTGTTCATTCTGTCGCAGACATTTCCTGCAGAAGCGCAGGTGGTGGAGAGGACTGTCTCCGGTGAATTTCGGCCGAATGCGCTGAACCCGGGCAACACTTCCTTTGAAAACACGACACCACGTGGGGGGTTCTGCAATTGGCGGCCCGCTGAGTGCGACAGAAGCGGGGCCTACATCTTCGATCTTGGCGCGAGAACGTATTGGACCAAGTCTGGAGATGGCGATCCAGCATCTCGCAGGGATACCACATACGTGCGCTTCCCCGCCCCAAGAGCCGTCACGGTCCGGGAAGTAAGAACCGGTGCAGAGTTCGATGTGACCATCAGTTTCATGGCGATTTCGCTGTACTTGAGTTTCGGCCGGGGTCAGGATCCTTGGTACTACGGTACTGCGGGGGGCTGCACCGCTATTCGTGGGGCGGGCGGATTAGGTTGGTCACACGGAGGATGGGGTGTCCGCACTCCGTCCAATCCTCAGGAATGTTTCAGCACCGTTGCTAGAAACGGCCGAAGCTACTCATATCGGAATGTTGGAATTGGCCTCAATGTAGAGCTTCCGAATGCGACCGCACTGCAGTCGGGGCGATATGAGGCTTCAGAAAGCTGGACTACTGGAGGAGCCGGGGCGGACATTGATCTTGGAGACAATATTACGGGGGTTGAGTCAATACGATTGAACTTCGTGTTTGATGTGATGCATGACTTCAATGTGCGCTTCTCAGAGTCCGCGCCCAGCGTGAAGCTGGCTCCAGAAGAAGGCTGGTCGCAGTGGATTGACCATGGTCGCCCACCCAAACGATTGAGTCAGGAACTGCCGTTCCATCTGACCACGTCGATGGACTTCAGTATGAAGCTTCGTTGCGAGTACGACGCGGGTGATCGCTGTGGGATACGCAACTCCCGCGACGACGTGATAGCGCCAGTGGAGATTGATGTGACGATTCCCGGTATGAGCACTGTGCGCGATGGACGGCCTGCGCAGAACACAGCGCTGCTGCCGGATGATGCGCGGGCGCCACGCTTCACCCCGGATGGCTATCTGATGCAGCGGCGTTCGACGCTGCGATTTACCGCTGGTCGCGAGGCGGTGACGGAGATGCTGAAGTCGCCCGGTTCGCATTGGCAGGGCAACATGACGGTGGTGTTCGACGCCAATCCGTGACAGGAGGGCAGAGCGGCTGGGTAGAGGCGACCAACAGCCGGCTCTACCTGCAACCGGCGGGATGCCGGTCAGCGGCCGCCACTACCCACGCCGTCAGAAGCGGTCGGCAAACGCGTCCGTGGCCCGCACCAGTGCATCGACCGTCGCCGGCTCGTTGGCGCTGTGGCCGGAAGTCACCATCTCCAGCTTTGCTTCCGGCCAGGCCTTGGCCAGGTCCCAGGCGCTGCGCGGCGGGCAGATGATGTCGTAGCGGCCCTGCACGATCACGCCGGGCAGGTGGCGGATGCGATCGATGTCGCGCAGCAGCTGGTCCGGTTCCAGGAAGATGCCGTTGCGGAAGTAGTGCGCTTCGATTCGGGCCTTGGCCAACGTGTCCAGCGGATCATCGGTGGACACCGCATCCACCTCGTGCTGCAAGGTGGCGGCGTTGTCCTCCCAGCCTAGCCAGGCTTGCGCGGCGGCGATGCGGGTGGCCTCATCGGCGCTGTCCATGCGCGTCCAGTAGGCCGCGATCATGTCGTTGCGCTCGTCCTCCGGGATATAGGCCTCATACCGATCCCAGCGCTCCGGGAAGATCCAGCGCGCACCACCGTTGGCCTCGGCAAACCAGCGGTTCTCGATCTCACGACCGAGGAACACGCCGCGTACGATCAGGCCAGTGGCGCGCTCAGGATGTGCCTGCGCGTAGGCCAGCGACAGGGTCGAGCCCCAGGAACCGCCATAGACCAGCCAACGCTCGATGCCGAGGTGCTCGCGCACCTTCTCGATGTCGGCCACCAGATCCTGCGTGGTGTTGTCGCGCAGCTCGCCGAACGGTGTGGAGCGTCCGCTGCCACGCTGGTCGATCAGCACGATGCGGTAGCGTGCCGGGTCGAAGAAGCGGCGATGGGTGGGCGAAATGCCGGCACCCGGTCCGCCATGCAGGTACACCACCGGAATCCCGTCGGGCGTGCCGCATTCCTCGATGTGCAGGGTGTGCAGATCGCTCACTGGCAGGGTGAACTCGCGGTAGGGCTCGATGGCGGGGTACAGGGTGCGCATGGCAGGCGTCTCACAAGCAGGGGCGGCCAGCATAGCGCCGCCGCCTGTGGCCTGCAGCGGCGGGCTCCTGCGCGGTGCTGGAAATGGGCTGGCCGATGCGCATAAGCTGCCGCGATGCAAGCGACCACGGCCGGGACGTCCACCTTCAACCTCACCCTCGGCAGCGGCGCACGCGAGCTGCTGAAGTGGATCGCACTGCTGACCATGACCGGCGACCACGTGGCAAAAGTGGTCTACGGCGGCTACCTGCCGGTCATAAGCGAACTGGGGCGCATCGCGTTCCCGCTGTTTGCACTGGTAATGGCCTGCAACCTAGCCCAGCCGGGTGCAGACCTGCGCAAGTCGATCCGTCGCCTGGCCGTATGGGGCGTGGTCGCGCAACCGCTGCATGCACTTGCCTTCGGTCCCTGGTTGCCACTCAACATACTGCTTACTTTTGCCCTGGCTGCGGTGGCGGTGCATGCACTGGCCAGCAATCGCCCACTGCTGTTGCTGCTGGCGGCGGGCATGGCGCCGATGCTGGTGGACTACCAATGGGCGGGCGTCGGCTTCGTGCTGCTCGGATGGCTGGCGTTCCGCCATGGTGCGTGGTGGCTGCTGCTGATCGGGCTTGCTGCAGTGTGCTGGGCCAACCACAACGGCTGGGCGTTGCTGGCCGTTCCTGTGTTGCTGTTGGCGGCGCGGGTGCCGTGGCAACTGCCGCGCTGGCGCTGGGCGTTTTATGGATACTACGTGGGGCATCTGGCGGTGCTGGCGTTGATTGCTCGTCTGCTTGCGTAATGTCGGAACTGGCATGTGGCATGTCCCTGAATGCCGGATGCGGTCAAGGAATGCGCGATGCCGATGCGGGTGAAGCATGCCGTCATCGGCGTAGTGCAAGTTGTTGAATCTTCGGCTCGATTGTCGATATGCGACAATGCTGCCACTGCGTGAACGTTGCTGTCTTTGCACTTGGGTTGTTGGCGCCTGCCACCCCGTTGTGCTCATGATGGGGTGCCATCGAAAAAGGATGGCCGGGGCCTGGAAACCCCGTTGGTCGCGTGTAGTTTGCGCTCGCCAGCCGGCGTCGCCTTGTGCGGCGTCGGCTGGCATTCCGTTCGAGCTTTATGGCGGGCGGTGCGTGGAGGTGGGTGAAAACCCACCTGCCGGTTAGTGCTTACGCGACCACCGGATTTCCAGCCACGTACCGTCCGCCGCCTTTGTTAAGGGCGGTGGTCCTGCATGCCTTGCACGGAGACCTGCCATGAATGCATCGGAGTTCCCCCATCAGCGCGCCCCGGCCAATGCCGATGAGGGGCACGACATCCCGCCCGATCCCAACAGCCTGACGACCCTGCTGCATCGCATCGGGTTGGGCGCGGCTGCTGACGGTCAGTCTTGGCCCGAGCGCCATCAACTGCCGGGCCGATGCATGGCGTTGGCCGATGCTGATGGTGCGCTGGCCGGTCTGCGCATCGTGCAGGAAATCCTGCTGGCGGCGGAACGCGCCCGGCAGAATGGCAGCCCGGACCAGTACGTCGGCGATCGAGTGATGGAAGGGCTGAAGCTGGCTGCGCTGGCGTTGACCAGCCATGCCATTTTCCGCCTGCAGCCGGGTTGAACGGGTAGGCCGAGGTTCAGTAGATCCACGCCATGCGTGGATGCTTCTGGCGGATCAACATGGAGGCAGCCAGGCATGGCCTGGCTCTACTGATGAAGCGAGTCGAGCATGGCTCGACTCTCTAGGTGGCGAATGCCAGTAGATCCACGCCATGCGTGGATGCCTTTCAGAAATCCATCGTGGCCGACAACAGCACCGTCCTCGGCGCACCCAATGCGAGGCTCGACAACAACGGCATGCCCCAATACGCCTTGTTGGTCACGTTGTTCACGCTGGCGCGCAGGGCAAGCGGTCGGCTCGCCACCGTGGTGCTGTAGCGCGCACCCACATCAAACAACGTGCGCCCCGGCACCGACAGGCGATTGTCGGCACTGATGTACTGCTTTGACATCGCGGTGGCATTGCCGGTCAGGGTC
The DNA here is from genome assembly GCF_039673015.1 of Stenotrophomonas sp. TWI1409. NCBI lineage: Bacteria > Pseudomonadati > Pseudomonadota > Gammaproteobacteria > Lysobacterales > Lysobacteraceae > Stenotrophomonas > Stenotrophomonas sp. TWI1409. The sequence continues at coordinate 214,596 of NZ_JBDJKU010000001.1, read as the reverse complement.
AAGCCCTCCAGCGCCGGCACATCCCATTCCACGCCCAGCTTGGCCTGGCGTTGCGCAACGGCGGTAGCAATGCGGCCTTCATTCACGCCACCGGCGGTGCGGGTCAGCTTCGGCTGCACGTAGGCCACGCCGCCCAGCAGGCGCACGCCGTCCAGGGGCGCGCCGAAGAAGCCCCATTCCACGCCACGGTTACGCTGTTCGCCACCGAACGAGAAGATATTCGTGACCGGATCGGTGTAGCTGCTCGGGCGCTTGATCTCGTACACGCTGAAGGTGTGCGCGAAGCTGCCCAAGTCCAGCTTCAGGCCCAGCTCCTTCTGCTTGGTGCGGAAGGGTGCAAACACATCGCCGGCGTTGGCGGCGGTCATCGGCGCGGTGGCGCCCTGGCTTAGGCCTTCGATGTAGTTGGCGTAGACCGAAAGCTTATCAGTGGCCTTCACCAGCAGGGCGGCGGCCGGGGTGGCGGCGCTCTCGTCATAGCGCGAGGTGCGCGCACCGCTGGCTACGTTGAAGGTCTCGCTGACCACCTGCTGGCGGCGTACGCCCAGTGTCAGTTGCACGCGGTCATCGGCAAAGGACAACGTGTCGGCGAAGCCGATGCTGTCCAGCCGCAGTTCGGTGTGCGAGATATGCGGCGCGATGAACGGCGCAGCCGGGCCCCACACCGGGTTGTAGAGGTTGGTGGTCCAGTCCCAGCCCGGCACGCTGCGGCGGCCGTAGTCGTTCTGGGTGTGCTGGTAGTGGGTCACGTTGGCGGCCCACTGATGGCTCACGCTGCCGGTACGGAAGCTGCCGCGCAGGCCGGCATCACCGGACTGCTTCTTGATGTCGAAGGCGAGCTGGCCGATCACCGTGCTGAAGTCGCCGGCTGGATTGAGGATCTGCGCGCTGATCGAACCGTTGTAGCGGTAGTCGGTCTTGCTGGTGCCATAGGCCAGGTAGGCCATCAGGTGTTCGTTGATGTCCAGCTCGCCGCGCAGCATCGCGCCCTTGTCCTGGCTGTCCACGTAGGCCCAGTCCGGGTTGATCAGGGTGTCGCCACGGGGCGGGCGCGGAATCGCCACGCCCGGCGCCAGGCCGACGCCACGGGCCGGGCCGTCCACGCGGTCGTCGGCGCTGTACAGATCGGCGGACAGGCGGGCGCGCTCGCCGCGCCAGTCCAGTGCCAATGAACCCAGCTGCACCTTCTTGCTCTGCTTGCCCACTGCGCCGTCGCCATCACGGTAGGCGCCGTTGAAGCGGATGCCGAACTGCTTGTCAGCGCCCAGACGGCGGCCCACATCCACATGGGTACCGAATTGCGCATCGGAAGCGAAGTTGGCGCTGACCCGCAGCAATGGTTGCTCGCTAGCACGCTTGGGCACCAGGTTGACGCTGCCACCGACCGAGCCGCCCGGTGGCATGCCGTTGAGCAGGGCGGACGGGCCCTTCAGCACCTCGATGCGCTCGAACATCTCCGGCGAGGTGCGGTAGTACGGCGCCATGCCGCTGAGGCCGTTGAAGGTGGTATCGCTGGTGCTGGAGGCGAAGCCGCGGATGGCGTAGTTCTCGCTCCAGGAACCAGTCACGCCGTTGCTGAACACCGTCGGGTCGGTGGCGGCGATGACATCGGTCAGGTCCTTGGCCTGGCGGTCGCGGATGAAGGACTCGGTGTAGCTGACCGTGCTGAACGGCGTGTCCATGAAGTCCTTGTCGCCGAGCAGGCCGACCCGGCTTCCAGAGGCCACCTGGCCGCCGGCATAGTCGCCGGTCACCCGGCGCTGTTCCTGCACCTGCACCGAGGGCAGGGTGGACGGCGCGGATTCGGCCAGCGCCGCAAACGATGCCAGCAGGCCCAGTGCCAGGGCCGACATCCGGATGCCCAGCGCCTGCGTCTGGCCGCTACGCGCATTGGGGGTGCTCTGGTAGCGCCGGGCCATGCCCGGCGGGAGCATCAACACGCGGGTCGGATCAGCAGCTGCGCGTAGCAGCGGAGAGGGAAGGTCGTACACGGTCATGCCAGATTCCTGTGAATCGCAGGTGCGAACGCGCCTGGCGCGCTGCCATCGGCAAGCACGGGAGAGGGCGCAGCGCAGGGTTGTCGGCTGGGTGGGGACCTGGCGGGAAGTGAGCCATGGGCTCGATCGCGGACGGCGGCGGTGTTGCGAACCACACGCATTCCGAATTAGTTGAGTAAATTAAACTAAACCATATGAAGCGGACAAGAGGGTCCCTTTGCTGGCACCCTCGCTACGGTATGAACATGCACCCTGAAACCCCGGCGTCGGCCCGTGGCCGTCCGCCCACCATCACCCCTGATCGTCTGGCCGACATCGGCATCAAGCTGGGCCTGCCGAACCTGACCATGGCCAACGTGGCCGCCGAGCTGGCGGTGACCCAGGCCGCGGTCTACAAGCGCGTGGCCAATCTGGAGGCCTTGAAGCGGCTGGTGGCCGACACGGTGTTCCAGCGCTGGCAGATTCCGCGAGCGTCGGCCGATGCACCGGGCGGTCTGCAGGCTTACCTGCTGGGGTTCGTGGATTCGCTGTGCGAAGTGGTGAAAGCGCACCCCGGGCTGCCGCCGTACCTGCTGCGTCGTTCGGTGGCGACCACGCCGATGCTGGAGAAGATCGCCTCGCACCAGGCCCATGTGGCCGAGGTGTTCGGCCTGCCGCTGGACAAGGCGCGCTGGCTGCTGGCCACGATCGCGTTCTACTGCATTGCCGGTGCGGATACGGTCTACGGGATTGCCGACGACGAAGAGGGCCAGGTGATCACCGAGTTCAAGCAGGGCATGCGTGCGCTGGTGATCGGTTCGCTGCAGGTGTTGGAACTTCGGTAGATCCACGCCATGCGTGGATGCCGTTGCACGGTTCCCCACGGCCCCATCCACGCATGGCGTGGATCTACAATGCGGCCATGCCTGCCACGCCCACCCTCGATGATCTGCGCCGCCATGCGGTGGCGCGCACGCTGTTCAAGCCCACCACGCTGCTGACCGCGATCCGTCGCCTGGGCTTCGTGCAGGCCGATCCGATCCGTGCGCCCGCGCGTGCGCAGGACCTGACCCTGCGCCATCGGGTGAAGGACTACCGTGCAGGTGATCTGGAGCGGCGTTATGCGCGCCTGCCAGTGGAAGAGGATTGCCTGGTGAACTACGGCTTCCTGCCGCGCGAACATCTGGCGCTGATGCACCCGCGCGTGTCCAAGCGCGAATGGGATGCCGAAACCCAGCGCCGCGCGGCGGACGTACTGGCCTTCGTGCGCGAGCGTGGCAGCGTGCATCCGCGTGAGGTCGACCAGGCGTTCGCGCATGGTCGGGTGACCAACTACTGGGGCGGCACCAGCAATGCCAGCACGCACCTGCTGGAGGGCATGCACTACCGCGGGCTGTTGCGGGTGAAGCGGCGCGACAGCGGCACCCGCATCTATGCCGTGGCTGAGCACGGGGAAGCCGATGCCAGCGCGCAGGCGCAGATCGAACGTGCGGCTGCTTTGATCGACCTGGTGGTACGCAAGTACGCGCCGCTGCCGTCGGGCAGCCTGACTTATCTGGTGCGCCTGTTGGGCTACGGCGCACCGCATCTGGCCGAACAGACCCGGCAGGCGTTGATGCTGGCCAAGCAACAGCTGGCCAGCTGCACGCTGGACGGCACCACTTGGTACTGGCCGGCCGACGAGAACCCGCGCTCGCGCCGGCATGCGCCGGACGAAGAGGTACGCCTGCTGGCGCCGTTCGACCCGGTGGTGTGGGACCGCCGCCGCTTCGAGCTGCTGTGGGGCTGGGTCTACAAGTTCGAGGCCTACACACCTGCGCCGAAGCGGCAATACGGCTACTACGCGCTGCCGGTGCTGTGGCACGACCAGGTGGTGGGCTGGGCCAATCTCAGCGTACGCGACGGTGAATTGGCGTCCAGCGTGGGCTACGCCGGCAAGTCGCTGGCCCGCGACAAGGTGTTTCGTGGCGCGCTTGAAGACGAACTGCAGCGCATGGCGGAGTTCCTGTAGCGCCCAGCGGCGCATGGGTGCCTATCGCTCCCGGTGCCCACCAAGGTGGGCATCTACCGAAGCAACGCTCCTAAGGCCTGGTAGTCGCCAACCTTGGTTGGCGCCGTGGTGTATGGGTGCCCACCAAGGTGGGCATCTACCGACTCCACCGCCCATGCACCACCATCGCCAACACCACCACGCCCGCGGCAACGCTGGTGTGACCGGACAGCGCGGCCAGACCGAAACCCACGCCCAACCCGCGCATGGCAAACACGGTACTGAACACCAGCAGTGCCCAGCCAATCGCGCGCAGCTGCTGGGTTGCCTGCGCGCTCAGCACACGACGCAATACGTCCCGCTGATGACGCTCCATCGCCAGTGCCAGGCAGGCGAACGCGGCCAGCGACAACACGAACAGAATGACGTGGATCATGCGCTGGCCTCCGGTGCCGCAGTGCGTGACGCGGCAGACGGCCGTGCACGCTTCACCTTCGGCGCATGCCGCCAGGTGCGCCACGCCAGCAGCGTGTGCAGGGCGGCCAATGCCAGTAGGGTCAGGTCGGTGCCAGCGAATGCCCAGTCGCCCGCGGCCAGCGTGCGCCACAGCGGATGCAGCGTGGTCACCGCAGTCAGCACCGGCAGCAGCGCCAGCAGCAACGCCGCCAGCAGGAACTGTTCGATCCATGCACGCTTGGGTGTGCGCATCGTGGCGTGCACGAACATGGCCGCCCAGGCCAGGAAGAACGCATGCACCTCCCACGCCGCGCGCCCGTCCATGGTGACGGGCAGCAGGCGGTTCGCCCACAGGTAGGCCGCCATCGCCACCGACAGGCCGGCGACGGTGGCGATGTTGAGACGCTCGACCAGGCGGAAGCCGAAGTAGGGGCGCTGCGGATCAGGCAGCTGCGCACGGCGCTTGACCGTCCACAGCACCAGCCCGGTGCCGACCATGGCCGTGCCGGCCAGGCTGACGATGAAGTACAGCCAGCGCAGGGCGGCATCGGCGAAGCGGCCCAGGTGCAGGCCATACAGCACGGCCTGGGTATCGGCGGCAACGCCCGAGTGTTCCTTGATCTGCAGCAGCTGCCCACCGCTGCCGTCGAACAGCAGATAGTTCGGGGTGGTCGAAACACGGCTGGACTGCGCACGCACCACGGCCACGCGTGCGTTCTCGTCGCCGGGATTCTGCACCTGCACGCTGCCCACCGCGCCGGCTCCCCAGCGCTGCTCGGCCTGCTGCACCAGTGCACCGACGTTGGTGAGCGGAGCAGGGTGGCCGGCGGCCTTCTGCGGTGGCAGGAACAGGCGCATCTCGCTGACGACCTCGGCCTGCTGGCGCTTGTCCGGCAGCTTGGCCAGGCCCCACGGCATGTACAGTACCGCCAGCATCACCAGGCCGCTCCAGGTGATCATGAAGTGGAACGGCAGGCCGAGTACCGACAGCGCCGCGTGTCCATCCAGCCAAGAGCGCTGGCCCTTGCCCCAGCGGAAAGTGAAGAAGTCGGCGAAGATCTTCTTGTGGGTGATTACGCCGCTGACGATGGCGACCAGCATGAACATCGCGCACAGGCCGACGATCCAGCGGCCCCACATCGCCGGCATGTAGTGCAGGTTGAAGTGGAAGGCATAGAAGAAGTCGCCGCCGCCGGTGTCACGTGCCTGCAGCGGTGCACCGGTGCTGGCGTCGAACAGGCCCGAGTCGAAGCCATGCCGGCCACGCCCGCCCGGGCTGGCCCACATCGCCGACACCCACGGCATGCGCGTGCTCGGCAGGCTGAGGTTGATCTGGCTGGCCGCAGGCGTGTCGGCCATGATCGCCGTGACGGTACGATGCGCAACCACAGCGGCGTCCGGCAACACGGACGGTGTGGCGATTTCCGGGCGGGTGTAGCGCGAGAGCTCGTCGCGGAAGTAGCTGGCGGTGCCGGTGAGGAACATCGCGTACAGGATCCATCCGGCCAGCAGCCCCACCCAGATATGCAGGTCGGACATGGTCTGGCGGATGCCGCGTGGCTTCGGAGTGCGATCGACCTTGCTCATGCAGCGCCTCCGTTGCCGACCGTCTGTGCGATCAACCACAAGGGCAACGCGACGTGGAGCAGGCCCAGCCACGCGCGCCACGCCGAGCGCACCGCGAACACCCAGACCACAGCGCCGGCATACAGCAGGAAGCTGGCCAGCATGCCGGTGAACACGGCCTGGCGGCCATCAATGGGCAGCGCCAGCGCGGCGATGCTGCATAGCGCGGCGAGCACATAGCCGCCGAACAACGCGGCGACGATGCGTGAGACCAGGGGCAGCCAGGCCAGCACGGAGGCGGTACGGGAAACGGTCAAAGCACTTCTCCAGGGCACCGCGCGCAATGGCGGGGTGCCCTTGAAACGAGGATCAGAAATCGACGGTGGCCGACAGCAGGGCGGTGCGTGGCGTACCCAGCCCCGAGCCGAGGCTGCCCGCCCAATACGCCTTGTTGGTCACGTTCTGCACGGTGGCACGCAGTACCAGCGGATGGCCAGCCGCTTGCGTCGCATAGCGGGCACCGAGATCGAACACGGTGCGGCCCGCCACCCACTGGCTGTTGTCAGCAGTGATATAGCCCTTGGACATACTGACCGCATTGCTGGTGAGGGTGAGACCGGCCACGGCCGGCACGTCCCATTCCACGCCCAGCTTGCCCTGCCACTGCGGCGTGGCCGTCGCCAGCCGGCCCTCGTTGATGCCGCCCTGGGTACGGGTCAGCTTCGGCTGCAGCCAGCCGATGCCACCCAGCACGCGCAGCTGTTCGGTGGCCTGGCCGAACACGGTCCATTCCACGCCTCGGTTACGTTGCTGGCCTCCGAACGAGAAGACATTCGTGGTCGGGTCGGTATAGGAGCTGGGCTTTTCGATCTCGTACACGCTCAATGCGCTGGCCAAGCGGCCGAAGTCGAACTTGGCACCGACCTCGCGTTGGCGGGTCTTGAACGGCGGGAACACGTCGCCAGCGTTGGCGGCGGTGGCCGGGGCGGTGCTGCCCTGGCTCAGGCCTTCGATGTAGTTGGCATACAGTGACAGGCGGTCGCTGGCCTTGAACAGCAGTGCACCGGCCGGGGTGTTGGCGCTGGCGTCGTAGCGTGCGGTGCGCTTGCCTGTGCCGCCATCGAAGGTATCGCTGAGCACGGTCTGGTGACGGATGCCCAGGGTCAGCTGCACACGATCATCGATGAAGGACAGCGTATCGGCGATGCCGAAGCTGGTGGTGCGCACTTCCGCGGTCTTCGGCAGCGACGCATCACTGAAGCTGCGGTCGATGGCAGGGCCCCACTGCGGGGTGTAGATATTGGTTACCCAATCGCGGGCCAGCAGGTTGCGCTTGAAGCCGAACTTCTGGTCGTGCTGGTACCAGGCTGCACTGATCGCCAGCGCGTGATCGACCGCGCCGGTGCGGAAACGCGCCGACAATCCGGCTTCGGCGGTGTCCTTGCTGTAGATGAAGCGTTGGTGGGCGAAGTTGTTGCGGAAGTCGCCGGCGGTGTTGGTGATCAGCGTGGTGGCACTGGCGATGGAGTCGAAATCGGTATGGCCGTGGCCGTAGCTGGCATGCGCCTGCAGGTAGTCATTGATGTCGAACGACCAGCGCAGTGCGGCGGCCTGGTCCTTGACGGTGCTGAAGGTCCAGTCCGGTGCAAACAGGGTGCTGGCTTTCGGCGGGCGGGGCACGGCCAGGCCGGGCGCCAGCGAGGCGCCACGGTTGAGGCCATCCACATGGTCGCGGCTGCTGAACAGGTCCAGCGACACCTGCGAGCGCTCACCACGCCAGTCCAGGCCGAGCGATGCGAGCTGCGTCTTGTGCTGCTGGTGGTCGGTGGCGGTGTCGCCGTCGCGATGCACGGCATTGAGGCGTACGCCGAACTGCTTGTCCGCGCCGAAGCGGCGGCCGACATCCAGGTGACCGCCCCACTGCGCGTCGCTGCCGTAGCTGGCGGTGAAGCGGGTCAGCGGCGTGTCGCCTGCACGCTTGGGTACCACGTTAACCGCACCGCCCACCGAGCCACCGGGCGGCATGCCGTTGAGCAGCGCGGACGGGCCCTTCAGCACTTCGATGCTCTCGGCCAGTTCGGGAGTGACGCGGTAGTAGGGGATCAGCCCGTACAGGCCACCAAAGCCGATATCCGACGAGGCGACACCGAAACCGCGGACGTTGAAGTAGTCGGTGATGCCACCGCTGGAGCCACTGCTGTAGACGCTGGGGTCGGTCAGTGCGATGACCCGCACCAGGTCCGGCGCCTGGATGTTGTCGATGAAGTCGGCGGTGTAGCGGGTGGTGTTGAACGGCGTGTCCATGAAGTCGAGCTCGCCGAGCAGGCCGACGCCGCTGCCGCGCGTGACCTGGCCGCCGGCGTAGGTATCGGTGGGTGCGGTCTTGTCGGCGCGCACGTTCACGGTGGGCAACTGGCGGGCGCCATCGGGTGCATCGTTGGCGTGTGCGGCGGTGGCGATCAGCAGGGTGGGCAGCAACGCCGCACGGGCGGCCAGGGACAGCGCCGAGCGGCGTGGGAGGGGCAGGGTTCGCAGGGGGAGGGACATGGCGGTTCTCGTGTGGTGGGTCGTGCGATCGGCCAGCACGGCGCCGTCTGTGACCTGCAGGGGCAGGACGACGCGGGCTGTGGAATGGCTGGCAGAGGGCACGGCACTGCCGCTGTGGCAGTGCTGCACGCGAGGTGCGTGGGCGATCTGTGGCTGGGTGGAACGAAGCGCGGGGCGCGGATACTGCGGGGTGGATCAGATATCGTCGGCGAGGTCGTCGAGGTCCTGCAGGCCACCGCCGCGTGCCAGCACGCGCTCGTAGTTGCGGCGGCGACGCTGGTCGGTCTCGGTGGTGGTCTCGCCACGTTTCCAGTAGCCGGCCACGGCAACGTCGGCGCGTGGCAGGCCGACCGTTTCGATGAAGTGGCGGCGCAGGGCACGCATTTCCTCGCGCTCGCCGGCCGCCCAGACCGTGCTGCCGGGTTCCAGCCGCAGTTGGCGCGCCTGCTGCAGCAACGGCACGTCACCGGTGGCGAGGCGGAGCACGCGGACACCTTCAATGGCGGGCAGTTCGTCTACCGGGAATGCATCATCCGAGGCGATCCAGGCCTCTGCGCGCAGGTCGGCCGGCCACTGCTGCAGCAATGCAAACAGGGCAGGGATGGCGCTTGGGTCGGCGAACAGGAGGGCGCAGGTGCCCTCGCGCTGCGGTACCTGCAGATGGTGGCGCGGTCCGGTCAGATCGAAGGCATCACCGGGGCGCAGCGCACGTACCCAGGCCAGCATCGGCCCCGGCGCCTCGTGCAGCACTACGTCCAGGGTGAACTGGCGGGTGTTGGGATCGAGGCTGCGCACGGTGTAGATCCGTGACACATCGCCGAACGTGGCGCCGAGCTGGATGCGCACGGCGGTGTTGGCACGCTGCCAGGGCGCGAGTTCTGCATGTTCCGGCAGCTGGACCACGAGGCGCAGCAGGCTGGCGCACGGCTGTGCAACCGCGACCACCTGGACCTGCAGCGCCTGCAGGCCGCGATCATGGTCGGCGCCGCGCAGCGGCCCGGCCGGGGTGATTGAAGTGGGGGACGCGGACATCGACAACGATCCTGGACACTGCAAATGCGAATTAGTTACATCATAGTAAACTAAATTGATCGTGCCGCAACCGGGGCCTGTCCACGGACCGCAGCGACGCGTTGACCACGGCGTCGCTGCGGACCACCATGACGGCCCTTGCCCGCGCACCGCGCAGGAACCGTTACCGCATGGCTGCACCGAAAAAGACCGCTGCCCGTGGGCGACCGCCCACCATCACCCGCGAGCGCATCGCCGACGCCGGCATTGCCATGACGCTGCCGGGGCTGAGCTTCGTGGGCGTGGCGGCGGCGCTGGGGGTCAGCCACATCGCGCTGTACAAGCATGTGGCGAATCTGGCGGCACTGCGCGAGCTGGTGGCCGAGGCGATCTTCGAGCGTTGGCAGGCACCGGCACTGGATGCCGCTGGCCGGCGCAGCATCGAGGAGGATCTGCGTGCGTTCCAACGTTCACTACGGACTCTGGTGGACGGGAATCCGGGCCTGGCGCCGTTCCTGGTCAGCCACGGCGCGAAGACACCGGAGATGCTGGCGCGCATCCAGCGCCACCATGCCGAATTCAGCCGCGTGCATGATCTGCCGCTCGAGCAGGCGGCGTGGCTGCTGTCGACCGTGGCCTATCACGCCGTGGCGTTGGCCGACACCGTGTACTCACGCCATGCGGTGGTGGATACCACGCGACGCCCGCTGGATCGGAAGGCGCAGGAGGCCGAGTTCGACCGCAGCATGGAAGCGTTGATCATCGGTGCATTGGCGATGTGCGGGCGCACGGCAGGCGCGAGGTAACCGCCAATCCTGGTTGGCACCGTTGCCCCGGTAGTCGCCAACCTTGGTTGGCGCCGCGATACATCGTTGCCCACCAAGGTGGGCATCTACCGGTCAAGCGGCATCCTTGCGCTCCGCATCTTCCATGCCCGGGCTGATGCGGCGGCCGATGTCCTTCGGCGAGGTAACCGCCAATCCTGGTTGGCACCGTTGCCCCGGTAGTCGCCAACCTTGGTTGGCGCCGCGATACATCGTTGCCCACCAAGGTGGGCATCTACCGGTCACGCGGCGTCCTTGCGCTCCGCATCCTCCATGCCGGGGCTGACGCGGCGGCCGATGTCCTTCCGCGAGGTAACCGCCAATCCTGGTTGGCACCGTTGCCCCGGTAGTCGCCAACCTTGGTTGGCGCCGCGATGTGTCGGTGGCCCACAAAGGTGGGCATCTACCGGTCAAGCGACATCCTTGCGCTCCGCATCTTCCATGCCCGGGCTGACGCGGCGGCCGATGTCCTTCAACCGCGCCAGCTGATCCACCATCGACGGTGCATCATCCAGGCTGCCGACGAACGTCCACAGGTAGGTCATCACCGCGTACACATGGCCCGGGGTAACCCCGTCGGTGGTGGCGAGACGGCCGATGGTCAGCGCGAACAGCACCGCTGCCGCTGCACCAACGACCACGAAGGCACCGGCTTCGCGATCGGAGAGCAGGATGCGCAGTCGCGACAGCGTGGTGTAGTGGCGACGCAACACCGAGGGGCTGACCCGGTCAACCAGGCGGATTTCATGTTCCAGCCGGTTGTTCAGGCGTCCATGCAGCTGCTCGTTGCGGCGTGCGAACGACGGCATCAGCAACACCGCTCCGAGCAAGGCGATCAGGCTCGCGGCGCCCACCAGCGGTTCGATCACCAGCAGCATCACCGCCGCACCAAACATTGATACGAGCGCGGTGGCGATGATCGGCACGTGCTTTTCGAAGAAGTCGACGAACTCACGGGCCAGCACAACGCGTGCGGCCGAGGTGGAGGTGGCGTGGCCCAGCCTGCGCTGCGCCTGCACCACGTTCACCGCCAGGTCGGCATAGATGCGGGTGAAGGTACGGGTATCGACCGCACGGCGGGCAGCACCGACCAGCCAGAACAGCAGCACCACGCCGGCGTAGGAGATTGCGTGGCCGATGTTGCCGCGGATGATCGCGTCCACCGCGAAGCCGGCAAACAGCGGATAGGCCAGCAGCAGCGCATTTTCCAGCGCCACCAGCGAAAAGGTGCCGGTGAGCTGCCACGGATAGGTTCGCAGGATGGCCTTGAGCGTGGCGGCCGCGTTCTGCTGGCCGATGCTGCCGGCGGCGGCCGCCGGATCGTGTGGGGGTTTCATGCGGGTGCCTGGGTGGGTCGGAGTCAGAGCAGGGGACGGATGCCTGCCATCTCCCGGATCGCGCCCAGTATCTGCAGCCCTTTGGAGAAGGCATGGAGGGACGATGGAGATTGCGTGGAGAAACCGGCGCCGTTCAGCGATGCGAATGTCCACCAAGGTGGGCCGCTACCAGGGCAGTGTCTACCGCCTCAACGGCGGGCATGCACCGGCCAGCGGATTTCGAAGGCACTGCCACCACGTTCGGTGGCCCGGCATAGCGCTGTTCCGTGATGGGCCACGGCAATCGCACGCACCACCGCCAGGCCAAGCCCGGAGCCACCACTCTGCCGCGAGCGGGAAACATCCGTGCGCTGGAAGGCTTCGAAGATGCTGTCGCGAAGGTCGTCCGGCACACCGGGGCCGCCATCTTCCACCGTGACGGTGCAATGGCCTTCGGCCAGCGTCACGTACACCCGCAGCGGGCAGGGAATGGCATGGCGTCGTGCATTCTCCAACAGTGCCAGTACTGCCTGGCGGATGCGTGCAGGATCGCAGTCGGCCAGCGAAGGTCGTGCGTCCAATGTCACCGAGAAACCACTCTCGGTCAGTGCCTCGGACATCGCTTCAACCACCGCGGCCACCTGCACACTGACATCGCTGCGCTGCAGGCGCAGATCCAGGTGGCCACTCTCGGCCAGGCTGACCACGCGCAGGTCCTCGATGATGCGGGTCAGGCCTTCCAGCTGGGTGAGCATGCTGTTGAACTGCTCAGGCCCCGGCTCGAACACGCCTTCGGCGATGCCCTGCAGGCGGCCGCGCAGGATGGTCATCGGCGTGCGCAGTTCATGCGCGATCGCCGCGTTCCAGAACACCCGGTTCTCCGACATCCGGCTCAGCCGTTCTGCCATGGAGTTGAAATCGCTGACCAGCGTGGCCGCTTCGGCCATCGTGGTATCACCACCGCGCGCACGAGCTTCCAGATCGCCACTGGCGACCCGGCGGAGGCTTTCGGCCACAGAGTTCAACGGCGTGATGATGCGCCGGGTCAGGCGCGAGGCAACCAGCGTGGCGAAGATGACGACCACGGTGGCGGTCAATCCGATCCACAGCCATTCCAGCCCGGACGGCATGATCGTTTCCGGCTCGTCGTACCAGCGCGGATAGAACACCTCCATGAGGTAATAGAACAGGTAGAAGCCGCTGATCGACAGCACCGTCGAACACAGCGAGGCCACCGTGATGGACAGCGTGATCTGGCGTCCGATGCTCTTGCCTTTGGGGTTCATCATTCAGTCCAGGAAGCGGTAGCCGACGCCGCGGATGGTGGCGGGAATGCCGATCACGCCGACATCCTCCAGCTTGCGCCGCAGTTTGCTGACATGGCTGTCGACGGTGCGTTCCTGCGCGTCGCCCTCGGGCAGGCAGGCATGCAGGAGATCGGCCCGCGCATGCACCTGCCGTGGCGCACGCGCCATGTGCACCAGCAGCCGGAACTCGGTGAGGGTGAAGTTCAGCTCGTGCACCTGCTCGCCATGGCGCACGGTCACCTCGTGGCTGCGCAGGTCGATCTCGAAGGGCCCTTGGCGGATCAGCCCGTTGGGCGCTTCGACCAGGGGCCGGGAACTCCGGCGCAGCACGGCCTGGATGCGGGCGACGATCTCGGCCGGATTGAACGGCTTGGCCACGTAGTCGTCGGCGCCCACGCGCAGGCCGGTCAGCTTGTCCACGTCCTGGTCGAGGGCAGTGAGCATGATGACCGGGGTGTTGCCGATCCGTCGCAGTTCGCTCAGCACCTGCCAGCCATCCAGTTTTGGCATCTGCACATCCAGCAGCACCAGGTCCGGACGCAGTTGGCGGTGGCTGGCGAGTGCCGCCTCCCCGTCGGCGGCGCGGGCGCTGCGCAGGCCGGAACGGGCCAGGTAGGCACTGAGGATGTCGGCGATTTCGCCCTCATCTTCGGCAATCAGCACCAAGGGTGCCTGTCGGGTACGGAGATCGTTCATTGCGTGATGCGGGTTCGGGGCAAGGGTGGGCAAGGGCGGGATCTGGGGCAGGGTCATCGTCGGCACTGCATGTCCTGCGCCTCTTCGTTGGCAGCCCAGGCCAGGGTGGCCAGCACCAGCGTGCGCTGCAGGCTGGGTTCCACTGCACCTGGGCCGCGCAGCTGCTGCAGCACCAGGGTGGACACCGCCGCCGGCAGCTTGCTCCAGCGCGATGCCATGGGGGTGGTGTTTACCCGGGCCTGCAGCCGCGAGGCCATGCCCAGGATGGCGCGCAGGCGCAGTGCCAGCAGGGCGACGATCGCGAGAGTGGCAAGGGCGACCAGTAGATGCAGGGTGACGTCGGCGACCGGGTGCGTTGCCGCCCAGACCGCCAGACCAATCAGCGCCAGCGACGCGAGAGCGCCGGAACGGCCGGTGCCACCGGGCCCATCGCTGCGGAACCCCACCAGGGCGGCGGCCCCGAAGCCCGCCAGCAGCGGGGGTAACGGATCCGGCGCGGCCAGCATCCAGCTGGTGGTCGATGCCAACACGACGGCGATCAACCACGGCGAAGGCGCACACCACGCCAGGTAGGCACGGCGCACATCGATGGGTGGCAGGTCTGGATGGGAAAGGGACACGGCAGGCGGGCAGTCGGCGAGGCCGACGAGGCTAGCGACCGTTGATGGAGACTCGGTCGAGATTGTGTCGAGATTGCGTGGACGCAGGCTGCAGCATTCAGGCGCGGGGCTGGTGCCTGAACGGCTGCCGCGCCTCCATGCAATCTCCACAGTGGCTCCAAGAAACGTCCATCCGCGGCTTCCAGACTGCGGTTTCGGCGGTCGCATTGGGCGACTGCACGCAGCCGGGCGTTTCGATGAGCAACCGCAGGACCTGGATCATTGCCGCTACGGTGGCCACATTGGCCGCCGGCGCTGGATGGTGGGCGTTCGCCGGCGGCGATGATGCCGCGCTGATCACTGCGCCGGCAAGGGTGGCAGATCTGGAGAAGACCGTACAGGCGGTCGGCCGGGTCCATCCCAAGGAGCTGGTGGCGGTGGGTGCGCAGGTGTCCGGCCAGGTCAAGCGCCTGCATGTGGTGCTGGGCCAGCGCGTACAAGCCGGTGATCTGATCGCCGAGGTCGATTCGCAGCCGCAGCGCATCGCACTGCGCAGCGCCGAGGCGGCTACCAATACGCTGCGTGCCCAGCATGCCGCCAGCGAGGCCCGCTATGCGCAGGCCAGTCGCGCTTACCAGCGGCAGTCGCAGCTGGTGGCGTCGCGCCTGGTGTCACAGGAAGGTTTCGAAGCCGCACGCGTGGCACGCGATGCGGCACGCTCAGAGGTGGCCGCGCTGCAGGCGCAGATCGACCAGGCCGTGACCCAGGTCGAAACCGCACGGATCAACCTGGGCTATACCCGCATTGTGTCGCCCAGCGACGGCTACATCGTGGCCATCGTCACCAAGGCCGGGCAGACGTTGAACTCGATGCAGACCACGCCGACCATCGTGATGCTGGCGCAGATGGATACGATGACCGTGCGCGCCGAGATCGCCGAGGCCGACGTCGAGCTGGTGGCACCGGGGCAACCGTTGTGGTTCTCGACACTGGGGCCGAGCGGCCGCCGCTATGAATCCCACCTGCAGCAGCTGGAACCGGCGCCGTCCTCGATTGCCGACGTCGCCACCGGCAATGCGGGTGGCTCTGCGCAGACGCCGAAGGCGGTGTACTACGCCGGCCTGTTCGACGTGGCCAATCCCGGCCTGAAGCTGAAGCCCTCGATGACGGTGAAAGTGACCCTGCAGCTGGCGCGGGTCGCCAACGCGCTGCAGGTGCCATTGACGGCGCTGGCCGATTCGGATGGCAAGGACGGCAGCCGTGGAACCGTGCGCGTGGTCGATGCCAAGGGCCGCCCCCAGGAACGTGCGGTGACGACCGGCCTGCGCACCGCCACCGCCGTGCAGATCCTGTCCGGCCTGCGCGAGGGCGAGAACGTGGTGGTCGGCCAGGCGCCCAGCGGCGGCGAATCCGAACCGACCAGCCTGCTGGGGATGTGAGCATGGCCGACGCACTTCTGGAACTGCATGGCGTATCGCGCGCCTATCGCTCGGCCGCCGGCGAGGTGGTGGTGCTGAAGGACGTTTCGCTGCGCATCGATGCCGGCGAGTTCATCGCCATCATCGGCCCCTCGGGCTCGGGCAAGTCCACGCTGATGAACATCCTTGGCTGCCTGGACCGGCCGACCGAGGGGAGCTATCGGGTGAACGGCGAGGCCACCGAGCAGATGGCGCCGGACGCGCTGGCACGCCTGCGCCGCGAGCATTTCGGCTTCATCTTCCAGCGCTACAACCTGATGGAGAACCTGAGTGCCACCGAGAACGTGGCGCTGCCGGCAGTCTATGCCGGCGTGGAGGCGGACGTGCGCACTGCCCGTGCACGCACGCTGCTGGAAACGCTGGGGCTGGGCGAACGCATGGCGAACCGGCCGAGCCAGCTGTCCGGCGGCCAGCAGCAGCGCGTGTCCATTGCCCGTTCGCTGATGAACGGCGGCGCGATCGTGCTGGCCGATGAACCCACCGGCGCGCTCGATCACGCCAGTGGTCAGCAGGTGATGGCCGAGCTGAAGCGCCTGCATGCACAGGGCCACACGGTGATCCTGGTGACGCACGATGCAGCGATCGCCGCCAACGCGGCGCGGGTGATCGAGATCGCTGACGGCCGGGTGGTGGCCGACCGCGGCGAGCGGGGATCGCGTGCTGCGGCTGAAACTCCCGGGACCGAACGCGGCGCGTCGCCGGTCACCGAGCGCCGCGCACGCATGGACGCAGTTCGCGAAGCCGCGCGCATGGCCGTGCGCTCGATGCTGGCCCATCGCCTGCGCACGCTGCTGACCATGCTCGGCATCATCATCGGCGTAGCGGCCGTGGTGACTGTGGTTGCGCTGGGCATGGGTGCACAGGCGCAGGTCGAATCACAGATCAACGAACTGGGCGCCAGTACGCTGGAGATCTTCCCGGGCTCGGATTTCGGTGACCCGCGCTCGGCGGAGATCGAGACGCTGGTGGTGGGCGATGCGCACCATCTTGCGGCATTGAGTTACGTGGACAGCGTAAGCCCGAACCTGAGCGGATCGGTGGCAGCGCTGCAGGGCAACCGGCGTGCCAACACCCAGGTGCTGGGCGTGGGGGCCGACATGCCCCGCGTGCGTGGGCTGCGGCTGAAGGCCGGCCGCTTCTTCACCGACGCCGAAGTCCATGCGCACCGTGCCGTGGGCGTGGTCGACCAGAAGGCCGCCAAAGCGCTGTTCAGCGACAGCCCGATTGGCAGCACGGTGCTGCTGGGCGGCATGCCGGTGGAGGTGATCGGTGTGGTCGGGGCCAATGCGTTCGCTGGCGGTGCAACCCCGACGGTCTACGTGCCGTATACCTCGGCGGCCTCGCGGCTGCTGGGCAGCGAGCGCCTGGAGAGCATCACGGTGCGTGTGCGCGACGACGTGCCCACCAACGCCGCCGAGGCCTCGCTGGGGGCCGAGCTGGAGCGGTTGCATGGCCGTCGTGACTTCTTCATCTACAACGCCGACCAGATCCGCAAGGCGGTGATGAAGTCCAGCCAGACCATGGCCGCGTTGGTTTCGGCGATTGCGGCGGTGGCGCTGGTGGTCGGCGGGGTGGGGGTGATGAACATCATGCTGGTCTCGGTGAAGGAGCGCGTGCGCGAGATCGGCGTGCGGCTGGCGGTGGGCGCGCGGCAGGGCGACATTCTGCGCCAGTTCCTGATCGAGGCCGTGCTGATCTGCCTGTTCGGTGGCGTGCTGGGGGTGCTGTTTGCATTCGGCGTGGGTGCGCTGTCCAGCCTGCTGTCGCTGGGTGTGCCGTTCCTGTTCACGGCGGGCCCGGTGCTTGCCGCGCTGGCGTGCTCGTCTGCGATCGGGCTTGGCTTCGGCTACTTCCCGGCGCGCAGCGCGGCACAACTGGACCCGATCCAGGCGCTGGCAGCGGAGTAGGCGCAGGCCCGGTGCAGGCATTTGTGGAGCCGAAGGCAACGGCAGGAGCCGTTGCCTTTGGCTCCACAGGAGCAGCCTCAGGATGAGGGGCGCGGATGCGTGCGCACGCGTGCACGCTCGCGATACAGACGGCTGTCGGCGCGCTGCAGGGTGTCGGCCACCGTCTCGCCGGGTGCGTGGTGGGTCGCGCCCAGCGAGAAGGGTGTGGGTGACTGCCCGGCATGCTGCGCATACCACTGCTCCAGCGTGGCCAGCCGTCCCGGTTCCGGTGCAGTCAGCACCACCATGAACTCGTCGCCACCCATACGCACTACGCTTTCCATTGACCCCAGTGGAGCGCGCAGGAAGGCGGCGAACTCGACCAGCACCGTGTCACCCCGTGCATGGCCCTGGGTGTCGTTGATCTGCTTGAAATGATCCAGATCGAACATCAGGCAAGCCCAAGGCTGGTCGATCAGTTCGTCCAGGCGGGGCAGGAAGCGGCGGTTGTAGCTCTGGGTGAGGGGATCCTTGAAGGACATCTCGCGCAACTGCTGTTCCTGCATCCGCAGTGCGGTGACGTCCTGCGCATGGCCGAGCACGTAGGGTGGGGTGGCCTCGTTGTCGAGCACGTTGTGATACGCCCAGAAATGCCGGGTACCATCGGCGGCGATCAGCTCGATGACGCCGGCATCGGTGTGGTTGACTGCGATGCGTTCCAGATACGCCTTGAACGCGGCCCGCTTCTCCGGCGGCATCAGGTCGCACAAGCTGCGCCCGATCATGTAGCTCTCATCGAAGCCCAGTGACTGCACGGCCGCTGGGTTCACCGAGGTCAGCACGCCCTCCAGCGTGTGGGTGCAGATCAGGCCAAGGCTGTAGTGGAACAACCGCCGGTAGCGGGTTTCGCTTGCTTCCAGTGCATCCAGCGCGGCGCGCTCCTCGGTGATGTCCTGTATGGCCCCGACCAGCCGCGGCCGGCCATCGACCTGCTGCCGGCCTCCAACCACGCGGGTCCAGATGGCTCGTCCGTCGGCGGTGGTCATCGGCAGCTGCACCTCCCACGACGTGCCTTCATCGATGCAACGCTGCACCGCCGTGCGGATGATGTTTCGGCTGTCCTCGCGATAGAACGAGAGCGCAGTTTCGAGCGTCGGTTCGAAGTTGCTGCGCACGCCGTGGATCTGCTTGGTTTCGCGGGTCCAGCGGACCTCGTTGCTGACCAGGTCCATTTCCCAGCCACCCACCCGGGCCGCGCGGTTCGTGCGCTCCAGGAAGTCCTCGCTGCGCTTCAGCTCACGATGCAGGGCCTTGGCCTGGCCGACCTGGGCCATCAGCGTGCTGCGCTGCTCCAGCACCTGGGTGGTGACCCGGGCCAGATGCACCATCAATTCGCGCTGCGAGGGAGACAGAACGCCCGGCATCGGGTCGAGCAGGCACAACGTTCCAATGCGAGCGCCGTGCGCCGAGCCCAGCGAGATGCCGGCGTAGTGGCGGATGCGCGGGCCGCCGGTCACCAGCGGGTTGGTGGAGAATCGCGGATCCTGGCGCGCGTCCGGAACTTCGAACAGCTCATCCTGTTGGATCGCATGCGTGCAGAAAGAAATCTCGCGTGCGGTCTCGCTGACACCTTCCAGCCCGATGTTGGCCTTGAACCACTGGCGCTCGTCGGCAACAACTGAAATCAGAGCCATGGTCATGCCGGTAGCGGCACGCGCGGCGGCGACGATCGCATCGAAAACGGGCTCTGGCGGTGTATCGAGCAGATGCAGGCGGTCGAGTTCAAGCAGTCGTTCGGCTTCGTCCATGGCGCGTTTCAAGGCTGGGGGGCGAGGGCGGCTTCGGCGGCTGTCATGCACCACGCTAGTGCGTAGCGCGTTATGTATCGCCACGACGGGGTGACGCCGACGTGACGCGTCCCGGTCAGGGCTTGCGGGGCCCGCGCGAGGGGCGCACCGAAACGTGACGGTGGTCGCGAACATGCCAACGCCAGGGAAAGTCCACCGCACGGGTGATGCCGATGCGGGGCCCGACCACCGGATCCTCGGGGGGAGGCACGCCATCGCAGGCAATGACAATGCCGTGGCTGCCGGTCACCAGGTCTGCGCCATCGAAGCCGCGGTCCAGCCCGAAGGCCTGCGAGAGCTTGCCGGGGCCGCTGGCCAGATCATGGTCACGTCGGGCCGCCGGGCGCAGTTCGCGCATTCGTTCCAGCCCCGCCATCGGCTCGGCGGCCCGCAGCAGGACGGCGACGCCCTCGCCGATTTCGCCGCAGACCACGTTGCTGCCCCAGTGCATGCCGTAGGTGAAGTAGACATACAGATGGCCGGCCTCACCGAACATGCTGGCGGTGCGTGGCGTCTGCCCGCGATAGGAGTGCGCGGCCGGATCGATGCTGCCGGCATAGGCCTCGACCTCGACGATGCGCGCCGCGCGACCATCGTTGCGTACCAGCAGCTTGTTGAGCAGCTCGGGCGCAACGTCGGTCGAAGGGCGCTGGTAGAAGCGGCGCGGAAGGATCTGCAGTGAAGCGGGCAACCAGTCCGGCACGGTAGTGGCAGGCTCGGGTGAAAGACGGTGGCACTGTGGCATCGGTCAGGTGAAACGGGCGCAGACGCAGCATCATTCCGGCGCAGGCGGCGCGGCCAGTGCCGCGCGCCGCGCGGCATAGACTTCGGGCGTCTGCGGCTTGATGAACAGTGCAACCAGTTCCGGATACTCCCGCTTCACCGCCGTTTCGATGCGGGTGATGCAGGCTTCAATCTGCGGGGTCCGCCGATCGTCCTCGAACTCGGCACTGAGCATCGCCACGACCTGTTCCGGCCCCATCTGCATGGTGGTCACGCCGTTCGCGCGACGCAGGTCCGGATCGGTTTCGGCCACCGCCATGATTCGCTCGGCCACCGCGGGGTGGGCAGGCTCTCCGACCAGCAGGCCCTTGGTCTCACGCGCCAGAAGGAAGGCGGTTGCGGCCAGCACGCCGGCGATGCACAGTGATGCAACGCCATCAAGCACCGGCATTTCCAGCAGCTGGGCGGCCAGCAGCCCGATCAGCGCGAAGCCCAGGCCCAGAAGGGCGGCACTGTCCTCCAGCAACACGGTGAAGGTGGACGGGTCCTTGCTGCGGCGGAATGCTTCGAAGTAGCCGAGTTTGCCCTTGGTACGCCGGAATTCTCTCAGCGCTACCCACCAGGAAGCACCCTCGAACAGGATGGAAATGCCCAGCACGCTGTAGCTCAGCGCGTGGTTGCTGGCCGGTTCCGGCCGACGGATGTGCTGGATGCCCTCGTAGGCCGAGACGCCGGCACCAGCCGCGAACACCAGCAGGGCGACGATGAAGCTCCAGAAGTACAGCTCACGGCCATAGCCGAACGGATGCACGGGGTCTGGCGCCTTGCCGGCGCGGCGCAGACCGTACAGCAACAGGAGTTCATTCAACGTGTCGACCAGCGAATGCACGCCCTCACTGAGCATGGCCGAGCTGCCGGAGATGCCGGCGGCAATGAACTTTGCGATGGCAATGGCCAGGTTGCCCGCGAGGGCGGCGTAGATGACCAGACGGGAACCGGTGGGGGCAGACATCAAGGCAAGGGGGAGGGCAGGTGGATGCCTGATCTTGCGGACGGGCATGTCCCCGAGATGTGCACGTGTCCGATGTGCCGGGGCCGGGCAGGGGCCCAACTGCCGCTGCGATCAAGCCGGTTAGACGACGGGACTGCGGACGCCAGGCCCTACGCTGGGGTCAGTCCTCGTGGCCAACCGTGTTCGAAGCGACGTTGACTATTCTCCGTAACCTGAAGAGACTTCGATGAATCACAAATTTTCCTGGTCCGCCCTCCTCAGTCTGTTGCTCTGCGCCAGCGTCGCGCGGATCTCCAACACCCTCCTGCTCGCTGCGGGTGGCAAATTTTTCGTAGCGGCCAGCGCAGGCCCGATCGCAAGCTGGGGACGCCCTGGATACGGGCTGCTGATCGTCATCGGGTTCCTCGCGCTGGCGACCTGGTACTTCGGCGAGCGCGCGAAGGCCGTGCATAAGGCTCTGCCTGCCCGTTTCTTCATCTGATACCACCGTTTTTGCCCGGGGTGCCGGCCAGCGGCCGGCACTACCGTTCAATCCGCCATCACACGACCAATCGCATCGGCCAGCAGCGCCCGCACCCGTTCCGGCGGCAGGTCCGGATCGCGCACGGCACGCATCGCCAGCCCTTCCACCAGCAGCCGCAGCAGCAGGGTTCGGCTGGCAATCCGCTCTTCGTCCACGGCGCGGCCCAGATTGACGTCACGCTGGCGCAGCCATGCATGGATCGCGGCGCTGGTCTGCTTGTCATGGGTACGCAGCACCTCGGCCAGGACGGGGTCGCGGTGTGCCTCGGCGTTGATTTCCGCATACAGCGCCACGCTGGCAATGGCATTGCCGTGGATCGGCAGCACCTCGCCGCGTGCCCATTGCTGGTAGCACTCCAGCAGCCCATCAATCAGATCGGACGCCGCCGGCATTTCGCTGATCGAGGCCTGGTCGTGGCGCAGCTGGCGCTCGATCAGGGCCAGGATCAGGGCGCGCTTGTTGGCGAAATAGCGGTACATCAGCCCCTGGCTGATCTCGGCCTCGGCAGCGATATCGCCGATCGAACCGGCATGGAAACCGCGGGTGATGAAGCACTTCTGGGCAGCATCGAGGATGCGCCGGCGCTGGGCTTCGGCATGGGCGGCGGCAGGGTCGTTGGCGGATACGGCTGCGGCGGTTTTCGGCGTCATTGCGAGAGGGAGGGGCGTCCAGAGGCGGGATAGTACGTCACAAAAGATGTGAATGAACGGTCATTCATTTGTAATTCCCGCCTCCCAGACTGCGCCGGCCTTCTCCTTCCGCGAATGAGTCCGATGCGCCACGCCCTGCTGCACCGCCCGCTGCTCACCCTCGCCATTGCCGCCGCGCTGCCGGCACTGGCCCATGCCGAAGACAGTCCCAGCGCCGACGCCGAGGCATCCGCCGATGCCGCGCGCACCGTGGTCGCCCTTGACCAGGTGATGGTGACTGCGCAGAAACGCGCCACCAACCTGCAGGAGACCCCGATCTCGGTGTCGGTGGTCGATGCCGAAGCGCTGAAGGACCGCAGCGCGATTTCGCTGGGCAGCTTGTCCGATGGCTCCATCCCATCACTGCGGGTCACGCCGTTCGCTACCCGCAGTTCTGCGCTGAACATCGGCATCCGCGGCATCGGCGCCTCCGGCGATGCCAACCAGCCGGCCCGCGACGCCGGCGTCGGCATCTACGTCGATGGGGTGTTCATGGGCCGCGCACAGGGCCTGGGCAACATGCTCTACGACGTGGAGCGCATCGAAGTGTTGAAGGGCCCGCAGGGCACGCTGTTCGGCCGCAATACAGAAGGCGGCGCGGTGAGCATCGTCACCAAGGCGCCGACCGGCGAGTTTGGCGGCAACGTCAGCGCGGGCGTGTCCAATTTCAGCGGCTACAACAGTGCGCTGCACCTGGACCTGCCCAAGGTGGGGGATGTCAGTTTCAAGATCGACGCCGTGCAGGCCAAGCGCGGTGGCACCACCGACAACACGATGCGCGGCGAGCGCGACTTCAACAGTTACGACAAGCGCGGCGCCCGCCTGAGTGCGCTGTGGCAGCCGAGCGATGATTTCTCGTTGCTGTACGCGTTCGACCGCTCCTACGACGCCACTACGCCGTACCACACCCAGGTGCTGGTGCCGGGCGCCTACCTCAGCCCGCTGCAGAAGGCCGGCGCCAGCCTGGACCGCCGCGACAGCGCCATCCTGGGCGGGCCGCAGGAAGACAACATCGGACGGACCAGTGGCCATCTGTTGAACCTGTCGTGGACGCTGAACGACAACCTGGAGTTGAAGTCGATCAGTTCCTACCGTGAACTCACCCAGGGGCAGTTCGACATGGGGCTGGTCGATGCGATTTCGGCCTATGGTGGCGCAGGCATACCCTTCGGGCGTTACAGCCTGGCCCAGGTCTACCAGCACCAGTACAGCCAGGAATTCCAGCTGATCGGCAACACCTCGCAGGTGCAGTTCCTGGGCGGTGCGTTCTATTACCACGAGACCGCTGGTGACAATGCGCAGACCCCGAACATGCTGGTCTGGGGGCCGGGTGGCAACAGCTACACCGTGAATCCGGCGACCAACCCGCTGGATCTCTCGCGGGTACGCATCGATCGCGCCAGCAAGGCCTGGACCGACAGCCTGGGCGTCTTCGGCCAGGCCACGTGGACCCCGGAAGCGATGCAGCGGCTGCACCTGACAGCGGGTGGCCGCTATACCCGCGATGACAAGAAGGGCAGCCTGTACATCGTCAATGGTGCGGCGACCAACCTTGCGTTCAAGGATCGCTGGAGCCGTTTCGACCCGATGGTCAATATCGCCTACGACCTCGGCGAGCACGCGATGGTCTATGCCAAGTACAGCACCGGCTTCAAGGCCGGCGGTGCCAACTCGCGCTCGACCAACTACAGCGCGTTCGGTCCTGAAGAAGTGACGGCCTATGAGCTGGGCTTCAAATCGCAGTTCTGGGACAACCGCGCGCGCCTGAACCTGGCGGTGTTCGATTCGACCATCGCGCACAAGCAGATGGACTTCTCGCTGCCGTTCGACCCGAACAGCGGCGAAACCCGCACCACCATGGTCACGACGAATGCATTGAGCGATGGCAAGTCGCGCGGCGCGGAGCTGGAGTTCAACGTGATGCCGGTAGACAACCTCACCCTCGGCCTCAACTACGCCTATACGAAGATCGACGCGCAGACCGCGTCGGACCCGTTCGGTGCAGGGGTGCAGGTAACGGTCCAGCCGCTGCTGGCGCCGAAGAACGCCGGCAGCCTGTCGGTCGACTACCTGGTGCCGTTCGCGAACTTCTCGGCACTGAAGTTCCATGTGGACGGCAACTGGTCCGATGGCTACTACACCAGCGAGTACGACCAGATGCTGACCGACAGCTCGTTCGTGGTGAACGCACGGGTGGCGCTGGTGGATGTGCCGGTCAACAGCACTGGCACCACCATGTCGTTCTCGTTGTGGGCACGCAACCTGCTGGATGAGCAGCACCTGTTCTACAAGATCAACAGCGCGGCGCTGGGCCAGAGCGGCATCTTCAACGATCCGCGTACCTTCGGCCTGGAAATGGCCGTCAACTTCTGATTCGAACGGAGAATTCCATGAAGCACCGCTCTACCGAACTTGTCCTGGCCGTGATGCTCAGCCTGCCGATGGCCGCGACGGCTGTTGCCGCTGATGCGCCGCAGGCCGCCGCCGCGAAGCCGACGGCCGTTGCGAACGTGAAGCCCGTCGCTGCCGATGCGCAGCGCGTGATCCCGCTGCAGGGCGCCTGGAACGTGCGTACCTTCGCCGGCCTGCAGGGCCGCCACGGTCCGATTCCGGCCGATGCGTTCGTGCGCACCGCAGACCTCGGCCGCCTCACCGATGCCGACCGTGATGACCTGGCCGCGGCCGGCGTGAAGCTGGATATCGACCTGCGTACCGCCGATGAAGAGGCGCAGTCGCCGGACCTGCTGGCCAAGGATGATCGCTTTGCCTACCAGCGCATTTCGCTGATGGGCACCGAGAAGATGGACCTGCAGAAGATGATGACCAGCTTCCCGGATACGCTGGGCGAGGCCTATGTGCAATGGCTGGGGCACAGCCAGCCGCAGTTCAAGCAGGTGTTCCAGCGCATTGCCGCGCAGCAGGACGGTGCCGTGCTGTTCCATTGCACGGCCGGCAAGGACCGCACCGGCATCATCGCTGGCCTGCTGCTGGACCTGGCGGGTGTGCCGAAGGCAGAGATCGTGCACAACTACGCGATCTCCGCGCACTATCTGGAAGGGCAGCCGAAGGACAGTGCGATGAACGCGCAGATCATGGCGCTGATCAAGCAGAACCCCGAGATCGCCCGCAAGATGGCTGGCATGTCCGGTACCGCACCGGACAACATGGAGCAGTTCCTGGCGGCGTTGCACAGCCAGTATGGTGGTGCGGAAGGGTACCTGAAGTCGATCGGAGTGAGCGAGCAGGAGATCCAGCAGTTGAAGGTACGGCTGGGGCAGGCTGGCTGAAGACTGCCAGGCTGAAGGCAGGTGCCGGACAGCCCGGCACCTGCCGTGCGTCATCACGGCTGCGGCGGCGCTACCAGGATGGCGGCATCCAGTACCGGGAATGTCTGCGGTGCCTGGCCGGACGATGCGACCAGGCGGATCTCCAGCGTGGTCGTTCCCCCATCGGCGGCATTCAGTGCCTGCAGGGCCCCCAGTTTCTGCGGCAGCGGCACCGCGAACGTGGTTGGGTGGCTGTGATCCATCCCGGCCATGGTCGGCCCGAAGAACGATACGGTGCCGGCGTAGTACGGACTGTCGGCCGCCACGGAGGCGGTGCCCGCCGGTGCGTTGATCAGCACGTCGAACTCGCGCGTATTGTTCAAGCCGCGTGGTCGCTCCAGGGTCACTTCGGCAATCAACTGGCGCGGGCCCGATGTGGTCAGGTGCGCGCGCACCGCCTCATTGGGGACAGCCACGCGGACGGCGCCATCGGAGCGTGTGCCGCGCACCAGCCTCACCGCGCCGGCAGCTGCTGGCAGCGTGACCGCCTCCAGCATGTCGTTGCGGCGCGCGTAGACGTAGTCGTAGTCGAAGGCCGTGGTGGAGAAGAACGCACTGGCCGGACGCTCGCCAACGGGCTTGCCCTGTGCATCGACGAAGAAGCGGAACGGTTCGTTCATGAACTGGCGCCGCTGGTCGACATTGACGGGCATGATCGGCTTGCCGCGGGACTGCTGCAGCTGGTTCCAGACATCCCACAGGCGGTCCATGTTGGCGTGGTGCAGGTAGAAGATCGGATCGAGTGGTGACAGGAAGTTGGTCATGTTGCCGTAGGGGCCGGGATCGACCGCGCCGACGCCACCGATGCAGTTGTGCACCTTGTTGTGCGGGAATCCTTCCAGTACCGAGAATTTCGTGGCGCCGTCAGGCTGCACCACGTGCGAGGCCGTACGCGAGCTGGTGAAGCTGCGGCTGACATCGTCGTTGTAGAACTCGACCGGCGACAGCCCCGCGTGGATGGTGTCGGGAGACACGGCCGAAGCGGTCTTTGCATCGAAGCCGGGATTCTCGCGCCAGAGGTAGCGGGCGCCGCAGGTGATCGCATAGGCCGCATTGCCCGAGATGCCGGTCTTTTCCGCGACGCTGTAGCCGGTCACATCGTTCCAGACATCGTCTGCAGTGAGGTAGCCGCGGAACTTGAGCTGGCCGCGTTGGCCTGCATCCAGGGTGTCCCAGTAGCGCTGCAACGCCGGGCGCATGAACCGGGTGAAGACCGCCAGGTTGCGCGTATACGGCGCGTAGGCGCTGTCAGTGGGCGTCAATACGCCGTCGAACATCGCCGGGGGAATCCGTGGCAGCTCGGTCCAGTCCCAGTAGGGCATGGCGAACTGCGGATCACCGCTGAGCGTGCGGATGGTCTGTTCGAAGTAGCCGACATAGCCACGGTGCCAGACGTAGAACCACCAGTTGCCGTGCGGGCAGTCCATCAGGTGCACGAAGGCGTTGCGGAACCAGTTGCGTGGATCGTCTGCCGGCAATGCCAGCATGGCCTTGATGCCGCGTGCATAGCTGGCCAGCATGCGCTGGCCTTCGGGGCTGGTGACGTTGTAGCGGTGGTAGCGTGCCTGTGCGGCCTTGCCGGCCGGCTCAGCACCGCTGGCCCAGGCCCCGGGTGCTACCAGTGACGCCAATGAAGCGCTGGCGGTGGTGGCAAGAAAATCACGACGTGTGTAGCGCATAGCCTTCCCCCTGGTGATTGGTTGAACCGCGTTGGGTTACAAATCACTGGCAGGACCGGCGGCAGCGTGGCGGCCGGCCCGGCGGGGACATCCAGCCCCGCCGCTTCCACCGGCAGGTGCAACGATGGCAGGGGTGGAAGCGGCGGTAGTATAGGCATGGCAAACAGAGCTGATCTGCGAAGCAGGCCACAGTCGCAGGCGCGTACACATCTGCCCGGCTGAAGCTGTTCACCGTCGTCGTTGCGACGTTGTCGATCAGCCAGGCATGGCCTGGCTCTACTGGTCGGGTTTCACCCTTGCCACCCGTTTCCGGTACTCGTACACGTTGTCACCGCGTATGCGCTTTTCCTCGGTGCCGGTGACCCGGCCCACCTGCTGGTCTGAACCGGTCACGGGCTGCGCCTCGATTTCGGTCTCGTGCTCGAAGGAATGCGATTTGTCGGTGTTGCGGTAATAGCGGTACAACGCCCAGTACAGCGCAGTTGCGCCGGCCGGACCTGCCGCCAACAGCCAGAGGCCACTGTCGTCGCTCATGTCGATGCCACCAGGAAGGCAATTGCGAGGGCTTCAATGACGGTGCCGGTGGCAAGGGCCGCCAGCAGCATCTTCCATTGCTGCACGGGCACGCTGCCCATGGTTTCCCCGGTACGGCCGTTCACCGCGATGTAGTGCAGCATGCCGCCGTTCTTGCCAGGCTGATGGTACGAGTACAGCCAGACCGGCAGGTACATCGACACCCAGCGGGTGCCATGCACCTCCAGCTGTTCCTGCTCCCAGCGCACGCCGCGGTTGTAGCGCTTCACCGAGCCTTCCACCTGTGCGCGGGCAATCGACAGCAGCTGGTCTTCCAGCCGCGGCCGCAGCTTTTCCACATCCAGGTTGCGCTTCTCCGAAGTGAAGCCGGCCAGGTAGGAGGCGTTCCATTTCACCGCGTTCTTGGTATCGAACGGCAGGATGGTGTTGATGATGTTGTTGGTGTTGGCGCGGGTATCCAGGTTGCCGCGCTCGGCCGAGGATTCCAGCGGAAGATCGTCGACGGTGAAATCGACCTGGCGTTCGACCTGGTAGACATCGGCGTCGTAGAGGGTGCGCTTGTTCTTCTCGCTGCCGACCGTGTATTCACGGGTCTTGATCTCGCCTTTGCCGGCCACCGCAGCGCTGACATTGCTGTCGACGATCATGTAGGGCAGGAACACGCCCACCACGTTTTCAGGGGTGAACTGGTCCTTGAACGCCTTCAGCGCGAACATCCGGCGCTTGTCGACGAACTGGCGGATGCGCGCGACCGCATCGTCCTTCTTGATGTGGAAGGGCAGCACCGCATCGGGTACCGCGCCATTGGCAATCTGCTCGTTGACGCCGAAGACGTGGCGGCACCAGTGGCAGCGCGCCGTCATCGTGCTTTCGGTGTTGACCGTGACTTCTGCGCCACAGCCCGTGCACTTGAAGGTCATCAACGTCGAGGTGTCGGCATCGATGTCGCGTGCGCCGGAGGCGATGACGGTGCCGCGCAGCTGGTCGATGGCCTCGCCCAGCCCGAACTCCTCCTCGACGCGTGCGCCATGCCATTCGTGACGGCAGTACAGGCAGACGAGGATGTCGGTACCGGCCTTGGGCCGGATGTCGGTGGCGCCGCATTTGGGGCAGCGGTTGAGGCCGTCCTTCAGCTCGCTGGCCGAAGTATCGATGGCCACAGGATCGGGCGCTTCCACTTCATCGCGGATCGCCTGCGGCAGCTTCGAGGTGTCCAGCGGGAAGCTGCCGGGCAGGGGAGGGACGTCCTGCGGCGAACCGGGCCCGTCCAACGACGCCACCGGCAAGGGCGGCGGCGTCGCGGGCGCGGATCCGGGCAGCGGCGGTGGGCCGTTTCGGGGATCGGACATGTTCGTTGTGCGTCCTGCTGTTACAGGCCCAGTGCCTTGGCTTTCAGGGCGTCATAGTCGCCCTGGGTGATCAGGCCCAGGTCCAGCATTTCCTTGGCCTTCTTCAGCTTGGCGACCGGGTCATCCGCGGCCGGAGTGACCGGCTGCTGCATGCCACCCACACCGAACATGCCCGAGGCCATGCCGACGCCGACCAGGCCTGCAGCGCCGCCATTCTCGCCGGCAGACTGGATGCCCTGGGCGACACTGGCCTGCAGGTTGGAATTGCCGCGCGAACCGGACAACGCATCGGCGCGCTGCACGGTCTTCAGCAGTTCGCGGGTATTGGCGTCGTACTCGATCGAGACAATGGCGGTCTTGACGATGGCCAGGCCACGGTCGGACTTCCACTGGTAACCCTGTTCGACCGCAGCCGACAGGCTCTGCGCGAAGCCCAGCGAGTCCTGCTGCAGCTTGGTGATGCGGTTGCCCTTGCTCGGGTCGTTGGTATACAGGCTGAAGGCCGGCGCCAGCGAACCGACCACTTCATTGAACAGCTGGCTGGCCGCGGCGTTGTCCAGATCGGTGAAGTCGAACACCTGTCCCGGCTGCAGGTAGCTGGCCGGTACGAAGTTCTTCACGAACAGGATCGGGTCGACGATCTTCAGCGTGTACGAACCACGCGTGACCGCGCCGACCTGGGTATTGAGGAAGCCGTCGTCCCAGTAGATTTCCGATTGGGTGCCGAAGCGGTTGTCCGGCAGTTCCTTCAGCGAGACGAAGTAGGCCGCCTGCTGCGAGCCCGGCTGGCCGCCGAACTTGAAGCGCTCCCAGCTCTGCTTGATGAAGGTGCTGACCAGGCCGTCGCCGGCGAAGATCGACTGCGAGTTCAGGTCGTCCGAACGCCACTCGTAGCCGCCCGGTTCGGCGACGAACGCGGTGATCGCGCCGTCCTGGAACAGCAGCAGACCGTAGCCCTCCGGCACGATGATCTTCGAGCCGTTGGTGATGATGTTGGACGAGCCGCTGGTGTTGGAACCGCGGCCGGCGTTGGTGCCCTGCGGCACCGCCGCGAACAGGGCCGCCGTGGACGGCAGGCCCGCCGGCACGGTGTAGAAGTCCTTCCACTGGTCGGCCAGCACACCGCCAACCGCACCCTTCACCGCCTGTACCAGACCCATGACCAACTCCCTGTGATTCGAGGGCAGGCACCATGCCTGCCGAGCTGGACTGAATATAGCAGTGGCCGGGGGCGGCTGTGGTGCCGGTGGGTGAATCAGGGACTGTGTTGGCGCGGTCATCCCGCCAACGGGGCGTCAAGCACCGGCAAGCACTCGTCTGGCGGAATCCGCTACAGTCCGGCGGGAATCTCAGCTAATCTTCAAGGATGGAATGACATGAGTTCCGGTGCAGCCTTCACGGCCAAGAACATCGACGGTCTTGTCTCCCGGGTACACAAGAAGCGAGGCAGGAGGGGGGAACTTCAACAGCTTGCGGCGTTGTTCTCGCCCGGATTCTGGAAACCGTTCGAGGCGCTGATCCGCAGCGATAGTAGTTTCTCCAGCAGCAATGGCATGAAAAGGACGGTCGAAGTCAGCCTCGGTTACATTGACAAAATCCCCATGGCCGGATTCACCAATGTTGTGAAGGACCATAGGGGCCAGGAGATAACCGAGCGGGTTGAGATTGGCGATGCGGCGGTCTTCTTCATCGACCGGCTTCAGATCCACTCTGGCACCTGCTTCGTGAGGGCTGCACGTGGCTTGATCCTGCAGGCCAAGGTGGTAGGAAACGCAAAAGGAAAAAAGCTGGTGACACCTGTCGTGTCGCTTCCTAGCAAGAAGAACGACTCGACATTGAAAGAGCTTGCTCTGCTTTCAGAGTGGCCCGCATTCGACCTCTACTTCGCTGCAGGGTCGAATGCGGCGCTACAGAACGGCTACCAAATTGGTGCCGGCAGTTACGTTCAATCCAAGCAAGCACCGCCGCACGCGTGGTACATCGGTGCTTCTTCTGATCCGAAGCGTCCTTTCAGTCCTCACTGGGTAGCAAGCGCTGCCAAACAGGGTGAGCCGTGCGACCAATCGCTTGGGACGTTGCTCGAAGCTCTGGTACGCACGGGCTCTCTGGCTTGCGGAAGAGAGGTGGGTGCGGATTTCACGTTTGACGCATCCCGGATCGCAGGCAGGAATGATTTCAAACTTGCATTCACCGCCTTACCGCCAGATTGGAGTGATCTTTGTCATCAGCTGATCCTGGCTTGCAACAAGTACGCTATGCCAAGCCATCTGCTGAACAAGGGAGAAGATGCCGGGCGCTTCAACACGGCCCATGCATGTTCAACGCCCTACCACCTGGTCTGGAATTGGCTGGTTGCGCGCTTTTCCCGAAAAAGAAGATTCCCTGTGGTTGTCATTTCGGTCAGTAGCCACGAAGGACGTTGATGAGGTCGCATGGCAGATGCAGCTACAACATGTACGGAATCTTGAACGCCAACGTGAAGTCCGGCGCATCCGGGGTCAGCCCGATGCCCAGCAGCGTCACCAGCGTGGTGTGCTGGTTCAACGCATAGGTCACGCCCAGGTTAAGTGATGCCGCATTGGCATCACTGCCGATTACCTTCATCCACTTGCCGCCCTGGAAGCGGGTGGAAGCGCGGGCGCTGATGCGGTCACTGAAGGACAGGCTCAGGCTGGTCCGCTCGTTGAATGCGAAGGCCACGCCTGCGCCGAAGTACACCGAGCCGCCCAGCTTCACATCGCCCGGGTTCACCGTGTCCGGATTACTGTCGATGTCGTTGAACCCGCGCGGGATGGAGTGCACGTAGCCGATGTTGGCAAACAGGATGGCCGGGTCGGCGGTCTTCACCATCGACAGGCCCAGGTTGGCCTGCCATACGCCGTTGCCAGTGGGTTGCTCGCGCGGCACGGCGAAGCGGATGTAGTCGTCGTCATCGCGCTCGATCACCTTCCAGTCCAGGCCGTAGGGTGCGCGCCCGGTGGGGGCGGTGACGCCGCCGGTAAGCACGGTCTCAGGGCGCCAGCCGCGTTCGCCGAACAACCGGTAGTTCGCACTGAGCCCGATATCACCCAGGCCGTTGCCGTTGGTCTCTTCCTGTGCAATGGCGGCCGCTGCTCCGCCGGCGCCGCCCTTCTGGTATACGGTGCGCCGAGCCAGGTAAGGCACGTCCAGGTTGAGCGTCAGGTTCGGGCTGACACCCCAGCGGGCCGCCACGTTGTAGGTCAGCGAGTCGGACTCCACGTTCTCGATGGCGATATTGCCGAGGAAAATGGCGTCCAGCGCGAGGAAGCCGTTGAGGGTGAGCTGCTTGCGGTCGTAGCGGGCGTAGGTGAGGCTGTTCTCGATGGTGAAGCGGCGGGAGAACAGGGCCGATTGCTGTTGCTTCACGTCGTCCACGCTGCGCCGCGACTCCTGCTTGGCCTGTTGCGCCTCGGCGGCGGTACTGGCGTAGCCCTCGCTGCTCGGAGGGACCCCGGCGGCGGCCGCCTGCGCCAATGGCGCGGCCGGTGGGGCTGTGACCGGGCCAACCCGCCCGCTCAAGCGCGCCTGCATGGCCTGGACCTGCATGTCCAGTTCGCGTAACCGCCGCACTTCCTGTGCGTAGTTGGCCTTCAGTTGTTCCAGCTGGTTGGCCAGGGCCTGCACGTCAGCGCCATCGTCGGACATCGGCGGTGCGGCAAGGCCGGTGCCCGCCAGCGCCGCCAGCGCCAACGGGGTGATCCTCATCAGGGTGTGCATGTTGGTGTCCTGCGTTGTGGAGCGTTTCCCCCAATGCCAGGCCCTGTTACTGGCCTGGCCCCATGCCGCGGTTCAACGCAATCGCCTGGGCCACGTTCTGGCTCAACGGCAGGTTGCTGCCCACGGCGTTGCGCACCAACTCCAGCCGCAGCTGGTTACTGGCGATCTGGCCGTCACCGGCGAGGGCGATACCCTGGCCGACGCTGCCATTGCGGATCCACTGCTGCACCAGCCCCTGGCCATCCACCTGCAGCAGCAGGCGTGCCTGGTTGCCTTCCAGCATGGCGGTCGCGCTGGCGCCGGCCTGCTGCGCGGTGACGTTGCCTGCGCCATCAGAGAGAACGGCTGGCACGCCACCCTCGCGGACGGTCAGCGTGGTGACGTTGCGCGCGACATTGCCATCGCCGGCCACCTGCACGCTCTGCACCAGGCCGCTGGCGTTGGCCAGGCCGCTGCTGTCGATGCTGCGTCCGTGGGTATCGGGCAGCGGCGCATCGGCTGCCGTGACATGCACGCTGGGCTGGAAACTCAGCTTCGGCGCGCCACCACCACGGAAGTCCATGCCCAGGGTGAGGCTGCCCTGCAGCGTCGCGCCGTTGCTGGCCTGCCACTGCGACACCATGGTGACCCCGAACCAGGCAACGTTGTTGCCACCCACGGTGTAGCGCCCCCGCATCAGGCTCAGTTCCGGGTCCGGAATTTCCTTCAGGCCGCGACCGGGAGCACCCTCTGCCGCCTGCAGGGGCAGGGAAGGGAAGGCCAGCAGCAGAGCCATCATCATCGGTTGGCGGAACATGGTCGAACCTCCTTCAGAACAGGTCGGCGTGGCTGAAGCCGAAGTCGACCAGTTCGGCATCGGTGATCGGCCCTTGCCGCGCGTAGAGCGCGCGGGCGCTTGGCCGTTCGCTGGGTTGCAGAAGAGCGGTGTTGCGATCGAAGTCGCTGCCGATCACCACGAAGACCGCGCGCGATGGCCAGGCGGCCAGGAACTCCGGAAGGGCCAAGCTGCGGTTGCCCAGGATCGGGTCGGCCACGTCCACGATGCCGTTGCGCACCTGCTTGAGCACCACGAAATGGCGGAAACCGCGCACGTCCATCAACACCAGCCCTGGCACGCGAAGGGTGCGCAGTCGTGTTTCATCGATGCGGTAGCCCCGACCGCGCATGCCCAGCGATTCCACGTAGCGCTTGATGTCGAGCAGCGAGAAGCCGCGCTCGGCTACCAGAGCGGGATCGGAGACCCCCATCATTCCCTCGATCACCGTCGCCTCGTCGGTATCAAGGTGGTAGGCGTGGCGCAGGATGGTGGCCAGCGCGGCGGCCCCGCAGCTGTAATCGGTGTGCTGCCGCACCACGTTGCGGTAGCGCCGCTCCTGCATGCTCTCCACCTTCTGCTGCAGCAACGCGCCATTGGGCAATACGCCGCTGAAGCGCACCTCGCCCGCCCACGCGGAGGCGGTACCCAGCAGCAACAGCATCGCCAGCAGGCGCATCGAGAGGCGGCAACGGATCATCACGTTCTCCGGCAGCAGGGGGGAGCCCCTGTCCCAAGGGGGAGGAGGAACAGGGGCTCCCGGGAACCCGACCATTGGCGGACGGCCGGGGTGTTGCGCCTACTCGCCGCCGCCACCACCGCCGCCGGTGCTGGGCTGGGCGACTGCCAGGGCCAGGCTGTTGGCCTGCAGGTTGCCGGTGCCTGCAGCCACGTTCACGCCGATGTTGCCGGAGGCGCCGGAGAAGGCGCTGCCGGACAATGCCGAGGTGTTGGTGGCGTTGACGTTCACCCAGCGCGTGGTGCTGACCGTGCCGCTGAGGCTGGCATACAGGTCGGCCACGCCCAGTTCGACGAACTGGCTGGTGCCACTCTCACGCGTATCGAAGCCCAGGCCGCCCACCCCCGGCCGGTTGGGGTTCATCGTGGCGTTCTGGATCTGGTTGTCCAGGTCGATGTGGCCGGTGCTGTTGCCACCCGGGTGTGGCAGCTCGCCACTCCACGTATCCAGGTAGTAGTTGGCCATCTGGTAGGCGTTGCCGGTACCGCGGTAGGTGCCCGCGCCATAGGCCAGCGTCAGGCCGCTGACGCCGCCACGCATGCCGACCTGCACGGTATCCGTGTAGGACTGCACGAAGCCGGCATTGCTGACCGTGTTGCCGGTGGAGACCTGGTTGGAGCTGATGCTCGACTGCGCCACTGCGGTGGTCGCCACCGAGGCCGCGAGCGCGTTCTTCTGCTCGTTGTTGTTGCCCGAGGCGATGTTCACGCCGATGTTGCCCGAAGCGCCACCGAAAGCGTTGCCGCCGAGGCCCGCGGCGTTGGTGACGCCGGAGTTCATGGTGGCGTTGCCGAATCCGGCCTGGTTCACGAACACTTCGGCATCGGCCATGCCGAAGCTGAAGGATGCATCGGCCGCGGACAGCGACGCGGCGTTGTCCTGCGCGTTGTTGTCGCCGGACACCACGTTGAAGCCGAGGTTGCCCGAAGCGCCGGCACCGACACTGTCGCCGATGGAGGCACTGTTGGTGACCAGGCTGTTGCTGGTGGCGTTGTTGCTGATCGACTGCCGGTTGTCGATCACCGCGATGGCGGCGGAGTCGAGATCGATGTCGCCGGTGATGTTCGGGTCACCGGAGAAGTTGATGTCGGTGCTCAGGCGCAGGTCCTTCTCCAGGTTCACGTCGACGCCGTGGTTGTTCTTTTCCTTGCGTTCGTCGGCCTGGATGTTGCTGTGCTTCTGCACATTGACGTTGACGGTGCGGTTGCGTACGTCGTTGTCGGTATGGTTGTGGGTGTCGTTGCGGGTTTCGCTGACGGTGTGGTTGTGGTTGATGTTCGCATTGGCGTTCTGGTTGTCCCAGCCATTGGCCGCAGCGGCGGTCGAGGCAGTGGCAATCGCCATGGCGAGCATGGTCTGTTTGACGGTCGCTTTCATGGTGCCCTCTCTCTCATCAGGTGGTGCATCGGTTGGGTGGTTGTCACGGGCGGTCCTGCACGACCAGGCCCAATACGTTGGCCGTGTCGTTGCCGTTGCCCGCGATCTGATTGAGTTGCAGGACCCCGTCGAATCCCCGCAGTGCGGTGCTGGCTACACCTGCGCTGCGGGTGCCCGTCGCGACGCCGTGACCGGTGTCGTCCCGCCCCCCTGCCAACGCGGAACCCTCGGCGGCCAAGGCCGTATCGTCGGTTTCGCGTATGCCCTGTCGGGCCAGCGTCGCGCTGACGACGTTGAGCGTCGTGTTGGCGATGCCGCTGGCCTGGTTGATGGATGCGATGCCACTGGCACCGGCCAGTGCGTCACCGCCAATGAATGCAGTGGCCTGCAGCGGCCCGGACAGCACGCGGTTGCCCTGCTGCAGTTGCCGCGCATTGATCGTGACGTCGGCGCGATCACCCTTGGCGATACCCCGTAGGTTGGCCTGCACGTTGAGGTCGCCGGCGGCCTGGTTCACGGCGATGGCGCCATTTGTTCCGGCAAGTGCGTGGCCGTCGATGCGGGCCACGTCGAGATAGGCGAGCATGCCGCTGTAGTCATCGGCCCGGGTCGCCCAGGGCGCGGCAGCGAGCAGCAGAAGCAACCCGTGCAGGGGCTTCATTTTCCACCTGCCGGGGCCGTGCCCTGCAGCGGGAACTGGGCCAGTGCGCCGCGCACGGTATCGGCGATACCGCGGGTGCTGCTGCCGACCGCACCGAGCGGCCCACTCATGGCACCCCCCAGATTGCTGCCGACCATGCCGTCGCCACTGCGGCCCAGCGTGCCGCCCAGGGCCTGCTGGGTGACCCGTTCAACGGTGGTGCCACCCGGAGCCCCGATGGACGCAGCCTGGCCGGCGCCCATGCCGGCATAGTCCTCATCGCTCAACTCGTCCATGCCGGTTGTTGTGCCGCCGGCACCCAATGCGGTGGCGATCTCGCGCTTCGGCTTCGGGTCGGCAATCAGCGCCATGCCCGGCGGTGCCATGCGATATGCCGGGCGCGCGGATACATCCCGCAGCAGGACGATCTCGCCCGGTTGTGCCTTCACGCCTTGGCGGGCGCCGGATGCGGATGCGCCCGCGCCAACCGACAGCAGGGCCACTGCCAGTGCTGCGGCCAGGCCGCGAATCAGGGTGGAGCCGTCCATGCCGATCTCCCGCGATGGGTGCGGCGGAACCACGCATCAACCGTGCCAACTCCGAAGTGCCCACCGGCCAATGTCGGCACCGTGCCGCACCTGACCGGGCTGCTGCCACGCTGTTACAGGCACGTCGTGGAATTGTTGGGATTTCGAAGCCCCAAGGCACCGCAGGGCAAGGGCGGCGGGCGACTGTCGCATCCGTGTTACAGGTGGCGTCGCGGTCTGCAACGGTGCCGCTTCAGCCAGGAATTTCTTGACGCACTGCTCATTGCGCCGCCGTTTAGGGAAGCGCTAGGATCCGCCCAACAAAGGCCGCCCCGGTGGCCGTAGAGGTCCCGGCGGGGGGCGGCACGCCGGTGATTGCCTGACAGTCCGCCGACGGTGTCCGGATGCTGGGGGAAGCATGGCAGCGGTCCCGGAGGCTTCAACGTCACGTTGCGTGCTCTGGTTTGGCGAGCCGTTGGCGAACGAGCGCAGTGCGCTGGCGGCAGCAGGCTGGTATGTGCGCAGCATCCGTCCCGATCCCGCCATGGCGATTGGCCTGCGCGGGCGCGATCGCTTGCTCGCCGTGCTCGATCTGCGCCACCTCGATGCGGTCGCGCTGCAGCTGCTGGTACCGTGGATCGAGCAGCACCGGCATCTACCCTGGCTGGCGGTACTGCCACCGGGTGCCGGACCTGCTTCAGCGGCCTGGCTGCCGTTGCTGCAGCGATGCTGTGCCCGCTTCACGCTGCCGTTCGGCCTGCAGGATCTGGTCTGCGCAATGCGCCAACAGTTCGACGCAGATGATCCGCCTGTCGACGCAACCTGCAGCGGGCAGGGACCGCACGCATTGATTGGTGAAAGCGCTGCGCTGCATGCGGTGCGCACGGTGCTGCACAAGTTCGCGCCGGTGGAGCTGCCGGTGCTGGTCACCGGCGAAACCGGTACAGGCAAGGAACTGGCCGCACATGCGTTGCATGCGTTGTCGGGGCGTGCTGGCAGGCCTTTCATTGCGGTGAACTGTGGTGCGATTCCGGCCAACCTGGTGCAGTCGGAGCTGTTCGGCCACGAACGTGGCTCGTTCACCGGTGCCGACAAGCGGCAGATCGGCGTGTTCGAATCCGCGCACGGCGGCACGGTGTTTCTGGACGAAGTCGGTGACCTGCCGTCGGAGGCACAGACGAGCCTGTTGCGTGTACTGCAGGAAGGCACCTTCGAGCGCGTCGGCAGCAGCCAGCCGTTGCGGGCGGATGTGAGAGTGCTGGCTGCCACCCACGTGGAACTGGAACACGCGGTGGCGCAGGGCCGGTTCCGCAGCGATCTCTACTACCGTCTGAACGTGCTGCGCCTGCTCATGCCACCATTGCGTGAGCGCGGTGCCGATGTGCAGCTGTTGGCCGAGCACTTCCTGCGCTGCTTCCGCCTGCGCCACGCGGTGCGCGCACGTGGCTTCGCCCCGGCAGCGTTGCAGGCCATGCGGCGTTTCGAATGGCCCGGCAACGTACGCGAACTGCTGAACCGTGTGCAGCGTGCGGCGATCATGGCCGAGGGCGAGCTGATCAGCGAGCGTGACCTGGAGCTGGGCGCATCGGTGGCGGTCCTGCCTGGGGCGATGCTGCACGATGCGCGGGGCCAGGCCGAGCGCGATGTGCTGCTGCAGACCCTGCGCCAGACCGGCTACAACGTTTCCGAGTGCGCGCGGCAGATGCAGATCTCGCGGGTGACGGTGTATCGCCTATGCCGCAAGCACCGGTTGGAGCTGCCTGCGCAGCGCTGATCAGCCGGCCGCGAGGTGCTTGAACAGGCGCAACGGCTTGCCCGTGACGCGCTCGATCACGCCCTTGGCCTCCAGGTCCAGCTGCACGGCCTTCAACCACCAGCCGGCGGTGGCGCCTGCCGGGAACAGGGCGGCGGGCAGGTGCGGCAGCAGCGCCTGCTTGGCCTGCGCAACGGTCAACCCTGGCGGTTGCGCAGGCAGGGTCTGCAGCAAGGCATGGCGCATGACGAGATACTTGGCACGATCCACGCGCTGGATGTGCCCGGGCGTGGTGATGCTCTCGATCTCGATCCGCTCGGGCTCAGACATGGCTATCTCCCGCGACTTCGATGCGTGGGCTGCGGAAGCCCATGGCGATCCACGCCTTCATCAACCGTGCATGGAACCGCAGCGACCGGGTCTGCAGGTTCGGCACATCGTCCGGAAGGACAGACGCATCAGGAAGATCACTGACCATCGTCCGCATCTCCACGACGGGTCTTTCCGATGCGGGCCACAACAGGCCATACAGGCTCAGCCAATGGCCGCCACTGAACTCCAGGAACAGCGGCGTATTGCAGCAGCCCGCCAGGACGCGGCGGCTGCCGCCCCTGCTGGACAAGCGCAACGCACGCAGCATGGAATGTCCGGCGTCGATGCTGACGCGATCCTTGCGGTGCATTACGAAAAGCGTCTGGCCATGCGGGCCCAGTACTTCGGGTGCTCGGGGCAGCGACTGCAGCATGGCGGCGGCCTTGCGGCAGCTGTCGCAGCAGCATTCGACGGTGGCAATGGGTTGGCCCGTGGCGGTCAGGCGGACCTGGCCGCAGGCGCAGGCAAGGGACTGATGGGAGGGCATCTGCATTTTCTCCTGGGGTATTCATCCTCTCGACGAACCGGGGTGCCGGGAATCGACAACATCCGCCTTCAAGGGCGCTTCATCCGGTAGCGGATGCGGTACAGGTCCAACCCTGCACCGTCCGCACGCCGCGCCGAATAGGTCAACATGCCGGGGTGCGAGCCATCCAGCATCGCGCCGTAGCTGTCGCTGGACGCCTCGTTCAAGGGCGAGGGCAATGCATGGCCCGCGTCATAACGGCCTCCACGTTCGTAGGCAATGAACTGGCGCACCGGTGCGCTGCCGAAGTCGAGAGCGCGGGCAAAGACCACAGTACGGCCATCCCCGAGGAAGGTGGCATCGAACTCCTGCGCCGAGGTGTTGAGGTCTCCGGGCAGTGGCCGCGCGGGCTGCGCCTCACCACGGACCATCGCTGCGACGTAGAGGTCATGGCCACCCGCACCGCCTGCACGATCGCTGGAGAACAGCAGCGTGGCTGCGTCTGGCGAGAGCATCGGCGCGAACTCATCGGCCGCGCTGTTCACTGCGGGGCCAAGGTTGACCGGCTCCCCGAATCGGCCGTCGCTCCCCACGCTGACCCAATACAGATCGTCACCACCCTGGCCGCCTGCTCGATCCGAACAGAAATACACCACGCGGCCATCGGCGGAAAAGGCGGGATCGAAGTCACGTCCCGGCGTGTTGAACGGCACCGGCGTCGCCGGCCGCCAGCGCTGCCCGTCGTGGCGCGAAACCCATATGTCATACCCACCCGGACCGCCGGGCCGGTTGCGGCTGAACCACAGTGCGGTTCTACCGTTCGGGCTCAAGGTCAGTCGAATCTCGTCGTATTGCGTGGATGCAACGCCCGGGGCGAAGCGCTCGGCGGGTCCGACGATCCGTAGCACCCTGGATGGAGACGCGGGAGGCGACGCAGCAACCAGCAGCATCACGGCCAGCAGCGCCTTCATGCCTGTCGCTCGAAGTCGCTGACCCAGTTGGTTTCCCAACTGCGTCCACCATCGGTCGAGGCCGCCTGTTCCCAGCGCGCCGAACGCGGGGTAATGCGTGACCAGATCACCCGCGTCCGGATCGCTCGTCCGTCGTGCTGGTCTTCGCCGAAGAAGCGACCGACACCGGCCTCGAAACCACCGCGCAGCGGCGCGCCGATCCGGGTCGGTTCCCGGCCATCCAGCCACCAGCTCAGCCAGTGCCGCTCAGCCGCATTCCAGGCGCGGATGCCCATGCCGCGCAGCGGCGCTCCTGGCACGTCCATCAGATTGTCACCTACGTTGCCGAATCCTCCCAGTACCGGCCAGTTGTGCAGGGTGCCGTTGAACGCGTCCCACGCATCGCTGCCTGCCAGCCGGGCGCGCAGGCGACGATGGCGCACGTTCCAATGGCCCACCAGGAAATCAAAATCGCCCGGTGCATCCGGCAGCGTCGGAAGCGGAGAGGGGGCCGCAGCCGTGCGGCGGAACCAGTTGCGCCAGTTCACCTCCCAGTGCGCACCGGCGTCGTCGGAGAATGCCTGTTCCCACCACGGCTCCTCGCCGTGGATGGCGTGCCACCGGAACCACACGTCGATGGGGCGTCCGTCGATCCGGTCGGTGCCGCGAAAGTTGCCGGCATCGCCCTTGAAACCGCCGCGTACGGGGGCTTCGATATGGGCAGGATTGCGGCCATCGATCCACCAGATCGACCACGTGGAAGACACCGGATCAAAGGCACGCACGCCCAGGCCCCTGTAGGGACCCGAAGGCAGTGCCATGACGTTGTCATCGATGGTGCCGAGCCCGCCCAGGGTGAGCCAGACCGCGCTGGCGCCGGTGAAGGCTTCCCAGCGGGTATCGCCCACCAGCCGCTCCTTCAGGCGTTGGTGCCGGACCTGCCAGGTGCCCTGCAACCATTTCCAGTCATCGCTGTGACTGGCCAGGGCCCACCCGGAGGGCAGGGCGGTGGACGCGGCCGTGGCGGCCAGGGTGACCAGGAACTGCCGTCGATCCATATGCGTGATCCCCTACCGAAGGTACCCCATCGTTGCGGGTACGAAGGGGATTGACCACGCAGATATCGGGGCTCAGGCTAAGTCACACTTATGGTCACCCAACGCCAGCTGCCATCGCTTGCCGCCATCCGCGCCTTCGAGGCGGCGGCGCGGCTGGGCAGCTTCGCGCGTGCCGCCGAGGAGCTCGACACCACTGCGGCATCGGTGAGCTATCACGTGCGGCGGCTGGAGGCCCAGACCGGTACCTGCCTGTTCCTGCGCCACGCACAGCACGTGGAACTGACGGTGGTGGGTGCCAGCGTCGCGCAGGAAGCCACCCGGGCATTCGACGCACTACGCGCCAGCTTCATGCGCGCCGCTGGCATGGATGCGGCGCGACTGCGCCTGTCCGTACTGCCAACGCTGGGCACCAGTTGGTTGACGCCGCGGCTGGGTACGTTCCGCGCCCGCCATCGGCAGCTCCTGCTGGAACTGGATCTGTCGGCAGAGCCGCAGGATCTTGCCGCCGGCCACTTCGATGCCGCCATCCGCAACGGGCATGGCGAGTGGCCTGGGCTGCAGGCCACGCCGCTGTTCCCCAGCGTTTTCATGCCGTTGTGTGCGCCGGCGCTGCTGCCGGCGGCCCGTGGGCTGGGCAGCACCGCGCTGGAGATTCCCCTGCTCGGTCGGCCGGACTGGTGGGCCCTGTGGTTCGCCGCGCACGGGCACCTTCCACCGCCGGCACCAGGGAGTCTGGTCACGCCCTTCGCCGTCGAGCATCTGGATGTCGGTGCCGCGATCGCAGGGCAGGGCATCGCCATCGGTTCGCCGATCCTGTTCCAGGCCGAGCTGGAGAGCGGGCGCCTGGTGCAGGCGCATCCGGGTGTCGCCAGCGACGGTCGCAGCTTCTGGTTCGTGGCGCCCTCGGCGCGGAGTGGGAGCGCCAAGGTCATCGCATTCCGTGACTGGTTGGTCGAACAGGCCGCCGAGGCACGGCACGCAGCACGCCATCATCTGGCGCAAGCGGTGACGCCGTGAACCAGAGCCCCGAACTGCTGCGACGCCTGCTGCGTGCCAAGGACCGGATGGACCGGGCCAGCCATGAGGAATGGCCAGTCACACGCCTGGCCGAGGTCAGTGCGGTGTCGCCGGCGCACTTCGCCCGCTCGTTCAAGCAGGCCTTCGGGCTGCCACCGCACCGCTATCTCCTCAGCCGGCGCATCGAACGGGCCGTGGCGATGTTGCGTGACACCGAGTTGCCGGTCACTGAAATCGCCGCGCAGACCGGGTGGAGCAGCCTGGGTACCTTCGGCCGCATTTTCCGTGACATCACCGGTGACAGCCCGGGCAATGTGCGTGAGCGTGAGCGTGCAACCCGGGCGGCGTCGGCCAGCGTGCCGGAATGCCATGCACGCGCCGCGCAGCGCCCGGACCTGAAGATCGCAGTTTTGGAGAAGCGCCGCCGCGAGGCGGTTGCTAACGTGGACCCCGCCTGAGGGAGGTCCCATGACGAACACTGTGAACACGGTCGGCCTGTATGTGCGCGACCAGGATGAGGCGCTCGCGTTCTATGTCGGCAAGCTCGGCTTCGAAGTGCATACCGATGTACGCAACGGCAGCTACCGCTGGCTGACGGTACGCAGCCCGGGCCAGGACGGTTTCCAGCTGGGCCTGTTCGTGCCTGGCCCGCCCACCCACGATGCGGCCACCGCGCTTTCGCTGCAGCAGCTGGTGGCCAAGGGCGCAATGCCGCCGCTGGTGCTGGCCGTGGATGACTGCCAGGCGCGCTACACGCAATGGCTGGCGCTGGGCGTGGAATTCACCCAGGAGCCGATCGAGCGCTATGGCGCCGTGGACGCCGGATTCCGCGATCCATCAGGCAATGGCTGGAAGATGATCGAAGCCCGCTCCGAGACGAGGCGCCGGCAATGAGCCGCGGTGGCTGGGCACGGCCGGTGCACCGTTGGACCTCGATCGTGTTCACCCTGGCGGTGATCGCCAACTTCGCCGTTCGCGGGCTGGGGCAGGGCGAACCTGCAGCGTGGATCACCTATTC
This sequence comes from Stenotrophomonas sp. TWI1409, assembly GCF_039673015.1. NCBI lineage: Bacteria > Pseudomonadati > Pseudomonadota > Gammaproteobacteria > Lysobacterales > Lysobacteraceae > Stenotrophomonas > Stenotrophomonas sp. TWI1409. The sequence goes on along the minus strand of NZ_JBDJKU010000001.1, from coordinate 170,793 downwards.
GCCGTTGCTACCCCTGTTCCTGCAACTGTTCACCGGCCTTTACCTGTTCGTGCTGCACTACGCCGGAAGGCGCCGCAGCGCCGCATTCGTCGCTGCGGGCTGAGGCAAGGTCAGGCGACCGCGTCGACCGCATGGGCGGCAAGCAGGGCGGGTAGGTCTTCCATGCGCTGGAAGATCACCTGTGCACCCGCTGCACGCAGGGCCTCCGGCGTACTGTGGTGCGGACCGCCTTCACTGAAGCCGAACACGGTTGCGCCAGCGGCCACACCGGCCGTTGCACCGGTAACAGTGTCCTCGATCACCGCGCAACGCTTCGGGTCCACGCCCAGCGCAGCGGCGGCGGCCAGATAGACATCCGGATGCGGCTTGGTGTGCGGCATGTCCTGGCCGCTGAACACGTGGGCCCCGAAGGCATCAAGGATGCCGACCTTGCCCAGCTGCAGCTTCACCTTGTGCAGATCGGCGCCGGACGCGCATGCAATCCGGCCGTCGGTGAGCACCGCGATCGCACGCACCGCCTCGGGCGCACCCTGGATGGCAACCAGGTCACGTTCCAACGCGCGGTTGCGCTGCTGGCGGAACTCTTCCAGCCATTCCTCGGTGAACGGCTTGCCGGTGCGTTCTTCGATCAGGCCGGCCAGATGGGCCACGGACTGGCCCAGGAACACCTCACCGGCCTGCGCCGGGTTCAGCGGCCAGCCGCGCTCGGTCAGCATCTCCGAGAGCACGCGGGCTACCAGCGGCTCGGAATCGACCAGTACGCCATCGCAGTCGAACAGCACGGCATCGAAGGGGAAACGGGACATCTACAGCTCCTTGAAACAACAGCCATGGGGGCGATCAGCGGGTATTTTCCCACGGTGGAGACGGAACGAACGCCTCGACCAGCGCATCCACTGCGGCACGCACCTTGGGAGCAAGGTCGCGGGTGGTAGGCCAGAGCGCATGCAGGGGCGCGCCCGCGCTACCCGAGGCAGGGAATACGGCCACCAGTGCGCCGCTGCGCAGCGCGTCCCCCACCAGCCAGGTGGTCGCTTCTGCAATGCCCAGCCCGGCCAGCAATGCGCTACGCAGCGCATCGCCGTCACTGATGCGGTGGCGCCCTTCAATGCGGTGCTGGACAAGCCCGCCGGAGCCGTCCGGCACCGTCCAGGGCAGCGCGTGCCCCTGCCGGCCGAAGGTGATGCAGTCGTGTCCGGCAAGATCCTCGGCGCGCACCGGGACGCCACGTGCCGCCAGGTATCCGGGTGCAGCGCATATCACGGCATGCTGGCGGCCGAGCGCGCGGGCAGAGAGCGAGCTGCTGTCGTCAAGCGGCCCCAGGCGGACGGCCAGATCGACGTTTTCCTCGAGCAGATCAACCCTGCGGTCGGTGAAGCTGACATCGAGCTGCAGCCGCGAATGGCGCTGCGCCAGTCCGATCAGTACCGGCATCACCCAGCGCTGCCCGAACGCTACCGGCAGGCTGACCCGCAACAGGCCGGAAACCTCTTGCCGCCGCGACGCTGCGTTGGATTCGGCTTCGTCCAGTTCGGCCAGGATGCGCCGGCAGACCTGGTAGAACTCGGCGCCCTCGACAGTGAGCGCCAGCCTGCGCGTGGTGCGATCCAGCAACCGGGTGCCCAGTCGCCGCTCCAGCGTGGCCACACTCTTGCCAACGGCCGATTTGCTCAGCCCCATGCGCAGACCGGCTGCGGTGAAGCTGCCGGCGTCCACGGCCTGGACGAACACACTGATGCCCTGTAGGCGCGCCGCACTGTAGCTGGTCATATGCGTCAATTGGGGAATTTATGGATTCAGTGTATCGACAATATCCCGTCACTGAACACATCCATGCGTCAATAGACTTTCCTGGCGCATTTCCGCGCGCCAATGAGTGATTTCCCATGTCTGTTTCGACCATGAAGGTCTGGGAGCTCGATGCCCCGGGCCTTGCTCACCTGCGCTGCGTACGGCGCCCCATTCCCAGGCCAGGCCCTGGTGAGGTACTGGTCAAGGTCGGTGCCGTGTCGCTCAACTACCGCGATCGCCTGGTGATCGACGGCGGACTGTTGTCCGGTCCGCTGCCACACCCGTTTGTTCCCGCTTCGGACATGGCCGGCGTCATTGTCGAAACCGGAAGCCCAGCGCGACGCTTCAGCGTTGGCCAGCGGGTGATGGGCAATTTCTGGACGCAGTGGCTCGATGGCGCGCCTCCGCCCGAGATGCTGCAGCACGGACTGTCCCTGGGCGGTCCGCTGCCGGGAGTGCTGGCGGAGTATGTGGTGCTGCCGGAGGACGTGGCAGTCGCTACGCCCCCCTCGTTGTCTGACCTGCAGGCCAGCACGTTGCCGGTGGCGGCGCTGACGGCCTGGTTTGCACTGGTCGAGGCCGGCCAACTCGCTCCTGGCCAGACCGTGCTTGTGCAGGGGACCGGTGGCGTTTCCTTGTTCGGGATGCAGTTCGCCCAGCGGCTGGGAGCCCGGGTAATCGTGACTTCACGCAGTGGCAGCAAGCTTGCCCTTGCAGAACGGCTGGGTGCATGGGCGTCGATCAACACGCGGCAGCATCCTGCATGGGGCGCGCGAGCGATGGAGCTGAGCGGAGGGCAGGGCGTCGATCATGTGCTTGAGCTGCTCGGAGGCGGCAACCTCGCCCAGAGCGTGGAGGCGCTCGCAGTGGGCGGGCACATCCTGCAGATCGGCTTCCTCGAGGATCCCAACCTGCACATGCCGGCGGTTCCTCTCATGCTGCGCCGCGCGACCCTGAAGGGGGTTTCGGTTGGCCATCGCCGGGCCTTCGAGGGGATGAACGGCTTCATCGAACGCGAGCGCCTGCAGCCTGTCATCGACAGCGTGCATTCGTTCGCCGGCCTGCCTGCGGCACTGGCAGCACTGCATCAGGGGCCGTTCGGCAAAGTGGTGGTGCAGGTGGCAGAGCACTGAATCCAACTGCGCCGTACCTGTCCAGGCGAAGTGCGCCTGTGCGGTCGGATTCGCGACCGCACGGGCGTCCTGGCGGATCAGCTCAGATCACAGCCCGCCGGCTGCGGCCAGGTGGTGGCCGGCAGCATGTTCTTCAGCGAAGCGGGCGCGTTGATCGCCACATAGCTGGCGCCCAGCAGCTCCTCGAGGTCGGCGATGGTCACCAGGTAGCTGTCCAGGGTGCCCAGGTTCGCTTCGTTCGGGATGATCCAGCTGATCGCCTTGGCGGTGCCGGTGTTCGGGTCGCGGGTGATGATCGTCTTCCAGAAGAACTCCGGCGTGGGAATGCCGTGGCTGGCAAGGAAGTAATCGTTGGACGCGTCGCCATAGACAACGCCGCCGTAGACATCCACCGGCGCGATGTCGCGGTAGCACTCGGCCACGTTTTCGGCCTTCACCCAGACGCCCTGATTGAAGCTGGAAACCTGCGGAACGATGTTGGTCATGTAGTTGGCGCGACGGATGTAGGTCGCGTTGTAGTCCATGTGGTTGGAGGTCACCAGATGGCCGCGGTCATAGCCGCTGCGGATGCTGGCATACGACGCGGTGCTGTTCTGGCCGAGGCAGCCGGCCGGCAGGTCCGGGTCTTTGTAGAAGCTGGACGGGCGCGCGGCGGAGCCGGTGTCGGCGGTGAGCGTGTATTCGTAGCGGGTGGCGCTGTGGATGCTGCAGTCGTAGGTGAGCACGAAGCCGCCCTTGTTGAGGGTGACGACCTGGGCCTGGGCGGCACCGGCGAAGGTACTGAGGACGAACGCGAAGAAGAAACCTGCAAGGCGCATTGCGATTCTCCAGCAGAGGATTCAGGACGCAGCCGCCCGCCACGACCGGGCCGGAGCGAGGTCATGTGAGGACACTGCGGAGTCGGGTAGTGCGGAATGCGTGGGACGTGACCGCGATGACAGGGCCGCGGAGGCCGTGCGGTGTCGTAAGCGTCACAAGCTGTCGTCTTTCGGTCAATGGCGAAACGACGAAGCTGTGACAGCGCGCAAGCACTGGAGATGTGTCAGATCATGGGGCGCGTGGATGAAACGCAGGCGTGCTAGGACATCGCGCTGCCTGTAGCGATGGTCAGGGGTTCGTCTTCAACACGTAGTCGCCCTTGCGTGTTCCCGGCACCAGCGACCATCCCGGCTTCAGGCTTAGCGACCACCCCGGCCCCTCCAGTGGCGGTTCAGCACTTGCCGGGGCCTGCACGAATACGACCTTCCAGTCGCTCTGCAGCAACGCACCGTCGGTGACATCCAGGCTGCCCCAGATGTCGGACAGCCGCATTGCTGGATACACCATGCCTTGCCCTGGCAACGGCTGCATGGTGTTGGGATCGAACTGGATGCGCATGTTGCGCAGATCCAGGCGCACGACCGGGCCTGTCACGAAGCGCGCACGGTTGTGTTCCAGCTGCGCAAGGCGCTGCTGTTCGCGCAGCGTTTCGGCTTCGTGCAGCTCCGGCCCGTCATAGCGCGCGGCAGCCGCTCCCAGCGCGGTCGCGTCCAGCTGCAATGGGGCCTGCGTCACTTCGGCCAGACGCGTGCCGAGATCGCGAGCCTGGTGGGCGAGGTCGCCGCGCCAGCCAGGTGCCGCCTGGTCCAGCAGCAGGCCATAGGCCGGGCCGGTGGCATAGGCGAAAGAGCGGACGAAGCTGCGATCACCCACGTGTGCGCGAAGGTCATGCAGTGCCGCCTGGATACGTGTCGACGGCGTCGGATTGCCGACGAACACGCCGGTGTACTCGGCCAGGCCCTCGTTCAATTCCAGCGCCGCTTCTTCCTGCGCGGCCGCAGGGAACCGGCGGTAGCGCTCGGCGCGGAATGCGAGCGCGTCCGTCATCGCAGCGTGCTGCGCTACTGCATCGGTGGATTCAAGTGCGTCCGCAAGCGCGCGCCATTCCAGCTGCAGCCAGTAACGTCCTTCAAGCGTGTCGAGGTGTTCGTTTCCACCCTCCGCCGGCGCGATGATGGGCAGCGCCGGCTGCAGGCGATGGAACATTTCGTGAGCCAGCAGCGTACTGCGTCTGGACGCGTCCTGCGGCAATGGCCAGAGCAGCTGCGTCCAGCGTGTGCCGGACCAGTCCACGGCGGTGTTGGCGACGATCGCATCAGACGGAAGCTGGCCTGCGAACACATCGCCGCGCTCCTTCAGCGCACCATGTGCGTCTGCCTGCGAGGCGATGACCTGCCGGCTCTTTGGATCCACCAGCATCATCGGCCCGCACAGGGATTGACCCCACAATCGACCCCGGTCTCCGTTGCAGAGCTGTTCGGCGCGCCGGAAGACCTCGCGGGCCGCCGCATCGGAGAACGCCTGCTCGTTGGCCATCACGGTTCGTTGCGCACATAGCGCCAGTACAGCGAAGAGCAGGAAGCGTGACCTCATGACGTCCATTCATCCTTGGGGCCCAGCTCTCATAGCATCGATCCCATAGGCCGGCAATGCAGCAAACGTCATGTTGCGTCGCAAGGTGCCACCCACCATTCGCACTGGTACGGTCCAACCCGTTGCGCCACCACCGACGGGGACAGACGACGATGCGCAAGGTATTGCTGCTGTTGATCCTGCTGACCGGACTGGCGCCCACCGCCTGGGCCGCTACGGTCAAGACCACCCACCGGACCATTCCCAGCTGGGATGGAACGCCTCTCGGGGCCTTCGTCATCGAACCGCAGGACGCGGGCAGCGGGCGCTATCCACTGCTGGTGATGCCCAGCAGCTGGGCGGTACCCAGCGTGGAGTATGTGGGGGTGGCGCAGTCGCTGGCGCGGCGCGGCTATGTGGTGATCAGCTACAGCTCGCGGGGTTTCTGGGAGTCCGGCGGCAGCATCGACATCGCAGGGCCAGCCACGGTCGAAGATGTCAGCGCCCTGATTGATTGGGCGCTGGACAACACCCGCGCCGATCCGGCCCGGATCGGTGTTTCGGGCATCTCCTACGGCGCAGGCACCAGCCTGCTGGCGGCGGCGCGCGATCCACGCATCAAGGCCGTGGCGGCGCTGAGTGGCTGGGCCGATCTGCAGGCCTCGCTGTACAGCAACGACACCCCCAGCGCGCAGGGCATCGCCTTGCTGGTGGCAGCCGGCCTGGCCACCGGCCGCCCGGGACCGGAACTGACGACCATCAATCGCAATGTACTGGTCGGCAACTACCAGGGCGCGGTGGATTCGCTGTTGCCGGTGGCGGCGCAGCGCAGCCCTGGGGCCAGCATCGATGAGATCAACGCCAACCAGCCAGCGGTGTTCCTCGCCAACGCCTTCAACGACAGCCTGTTCCCGCCGGGCCAGCTGGTCGATTTCTTCACCCGGTTGAAAGGCCCCAAGCAGTTGCAGCTGCGCCATGGCGATCATGCGCTCAACGAAGCCTTTGGCGCTCTGGGTGTTCCCAGCGAGGTCTACGATTCGGTGGGCGACTGGTTCGACCATTACCTCAAGGGTGAAGCCAATGGCATCGATCGCCAGCCTGCAGTACAGCTGAAATCGCAGAAGGGCAGCTGGAGTACCTATCCGAACTGGGAGGCGACCAATGCCGGCGCTGTCAGCTATGCGCTGAGCGCACCCAAAGGACTTCTGCTGCCCACGGGCGGCCTGGTCGCGAGCGGCAGCAGCACCGGCTGGAGTTACCGGATCGGCAGCGGGCTGCTGACCGCCGCCAATTCCGGCGTGGCGATGGCCTCCGGTGCATTGCAGATGATCAACCTGCCGCCGGGCGCCTATGTGCCCTTCGTGGGCCGCAACGCCGCAGGTGTCTGGCAGGGGCCGATCCAGTGGAGTGCGCAGCGCCTGGATGGAACGCCGGAGGTACGCTTGACCGTCACGCCCAGCCGCGCCAACACCACGCTGTACGCCTACCTGTACGCCGAGGATGTGCTGGGCAACGGCCAGCTGATCAGCCACAAGCCCTATACGCTGCGTGGTGCCACGCCGGGGCAGGCGAAGACCATCGACCTGCGGTTGGAAGCCAGCAGCTGGAACCTTCCGGCCGGCAGCCGCCTGACCCTGGTGGTGGACACCGTGGACCTGCGGTACGCGGGCATCAGCCAGCTGGGTCGCACGGTGACCTTCAGTTCGCCGGCCAATGCGCCTTCGGTGTTGAAGGTGCCGCTGCATTGATGGAAGGCCGCGCCCGTTGCGGCGGGCGCGGTACGCCAGGCAGTAGAACTGCGAGACTGGCGTTTGTTCCGGGGAAGGGAGGAATCCATGGTCATTGCATGGCTGTTGCTCGGTGCAGTGCTTGCGGCACCTACCGCGCAAGGCGCGCCGATCGACTGGTCGGATACGCTGTTGAAGGATCTGGACGCTGCCGACGCCGCCATGCGCGGCAGCCATCCGGGCGCCGTGGACCTGCGCAATCCTGGTTTCGGCGCACAGCTGGACGATGCCCTGGCGCTTGCACGCTCGCGCGCCGAACAGGTCGCCAGCTACCCGGGCTACTGGTGGACGATGAAGGGCTATGCGGCCTCCTTCAACGATGGGCATGTCAGCCTCAACGCGCTTGCCGATGCTCCCGATCTTCCAACGCAGTGGCCGGGCTTCCTGACCGGCTTCGACGGCGATGCGCAGGTGGTCATGACCGTGGATGGTGGTCCGGGCCATCCGCCGCTGGGGGCTCGAATGCTGGCCTGCGATGGCATCGATGCGCAGACGCTGGCTGCACGCCGGGTGGGTGACTTCAACGGGCGCTGGAACCTGCAGGCCAGCCGCATCCAGGGTGGCGGTGAAGTGCTGCTCGAACAGGGCAATCCTTACGTGCCTGCATTGCGTACCTGCGTTTTCCAGGTGGGCGGACGCGAGACATCCTATGCACTGCGGTGGCAGCCGCTGCAGGCAGCACAGCGCAAGGAGCGCTTGGCTGATACCCGGCGCAGCTTCCGTCCCCCCAACGGCTGGCACGCGATGCCCGATGGCAGCTACTGGATCACCACCAGCAGCTTCAATGCCGACCCTGCGGAGCAGAACTTCAAGGAACTGACCGCGCTGCTTGAACAGCTTGCTCCGCAAACCGAAGGGCTGCAGCAGGCACCGACGGTGGTGCTGGACGTGCGTGGCAACACTGGCGGTGCTTCGCAATGGAGCATCGAACTGGCGCGATTGATCTGGGGCCGGGCCGCTGTCGATGCGCTGCCCGACCGCAGCTGGGTAGAGTGGCGGACCTCGGAGGGCAACATCGCCCAGCTTCGCGGCTTCCTGCAGAAGCTGGAACAGGCGCCCGACGCGTCGCCTGAGCTGCGTCGCATGCTGGAATCGGTGACGGCAGGCATGGCGCAGGCTCGCGGCCGGGGTGAGGCTTTGTGGCGCGAGCCATCCGAGGCCAGCGCAGATCCAGCATCCGCAGCAAGCCAGGCCGGACCTGTGCGCAAGGGCAGGGTCCTGGTTGTGGCCGATGCTTCCTGTGGCTCGGCCTGCCTGGATGCATTGGACCTCTGGAAGCGGCTGGGCGCGGTGCAGGTGGGCGTCGAGACCTCCGCCGACAGTCTGTACATGGACGTGCGGCCGGAGCGGTTGCCCAGCGGGCTGGCCAGGATCTCGGTGCCGATGAAGGTGTTCCGTGGGCGGGTACGTGGTTCGAATGAACCGCACGTGCCCGATCATCGCTATACGGGCGACATGCGCGACACCCGGGCGCTTGAAGCGTGGCTGCTGACGCTGTAGGTGCGCGCAGGACCTCGTGCAGGGCTGAATTCCGCAGGAGAGGATCGCATGAACATCCCGCCACCCAGTGCTGCCAGGCCGCCATCGCGGGCAGGAGCCTTCCGTCGTTGAATGCTGACGCCCGGTGCATTGCTCGGCATGGCGCTGCTGAAGTACATGGTCGGCGTGCGTGTGCCGCTGGCCAGGCTGAGCGGCCTGTAGGGCGGAGCGAGATCAGCGCCGGACGTCGAACTGGTCACTCTCCAGCAGCGCCCAGACATCGGCCTCGCGCACGGGACTGAAGTCTCCGGGAATGGAGTGCTTCAGCGCACCTGCCGCCAGACCGAAGCGCACGGTGCTCTCTGCATCGAACCCGGACGCCAGCCCGTGCAGGATGCCTGCCGCGAATGCATCGCCGCCGCCGATGCGATCAACGATACCGGGCAATGGCCGCGAGGGGGCCTGCGCACGGGTACCGTCGCGTCCCAACAGCAGCGCGCCCAGGATGTGATGGTCTGCACTCACCACGTCGCGCTGGGTGCAGGCCAGCCACTGCAGGTGCGGGAGCGCCGCGAACGCTGCCGCTGCAGCCGCCTCGGTCCGCGCGATGGGGCTGTCCTCGGCGAAGCGCAGTCCCAGCACCAGTTCGATATCGCGATGGTCGGCAAAGACGATATCCGCCTCTGCGAACAGCTCCCGCAGGATGGCGGCGGCGTTGCCGCCCCAACGCTGCCAGAGCGAAGGTCGGTAGTTGCCGTCGAAGGACACACGCACGCCTGACCTGCGTGCGGCCCGTGCAGCGCTCAAGACGGATTCGGCCACATTGGCGCCCAGCGCGGGACTGACGCCGGAAAGGTGCAGCCACTGCGCATCACGCAACAGCGTTGGCCAGTCATGGTCGGCAAGGGCAGTGTTGGTGAATGCCGAACCCGCCCGGTCATACACCACTTCACTGGCGCGCTGCAGCGCGCCGGTGGCCAGGAAATACAGGCCCATGCGGTCGCGGTCGACTTCACGCACACCTGCCACGCCCACACCATGCCGCCGCAGCTCGGCCACGGCATGCCGGCCCAGCGCGTTGCCGGGCACCGTACTGACCATCTGCACATCGTGGCCGAAACAGGCCAGTGAGACCGCCACATTGGCCTCGGCGCCCCCCACGTGGACCTGCAGCTGCGGTGTCTGCAGCAGCAGTTCACGACCGGGTGCGCCCAGGCGCAGCAGCAGTTCACCGAAACAAACGACGCGGCTCATCGGTTCTCTCTCATTCGGTGGGGGTGCAGCCCAGCATGCGCAGATCGATGGCATCGGCCATGCGCCGGTAGCCTTCGTCATTGGGGTGCAGGTGGTCGCGGGTGATGTCGTTGGGCAACGATTCCACGGCCTTCGGGTCACGCAGCGCGGCATCGAAATCGATGATGCCATCGAACCCGGTCTTCCCACCGCGTGCCCACTGGTTGATCGAGGTGCGGGTCGCTGCGGACACGGGCTCGTAGCGCTCGGAACCACCGAATGGGGTCAACGTACCCAGCCAGGCGCGGATGCCGTGCGCATGCAGTCGCGCTGCAACCTGCTGATAGCCCAGCAGCATGTCCGCCGCACTGCGTCCAGGCAGCGGCTGCGTGCCACCACCGTGGCGGATGTCATTGATGCCCTCGAACAGGATGACCTGATCGGCATCGGCCACCGCGATCACATCGCGATCCAATCGTGACAGGGCGCTGTGGCTGCGGCCATGGTCAAGCAGCTTGTTGCCGCTGATGCCCTGATTGAGTACCACGAACCGGTTCGGGCAGGCTTGCTGCAGGCGCTGCGCCAATCGCTCCGGCCACTGGTTGAAGGTTCCGCGACGGGCGGTGGCACCTTCCGTGATGGAATCGCCGAGTGCCACGATCACCTGGGGACGATCAGCGCGCTGCACCATCACTGCCGAGAACACGTTCTGCTGGTAGCTCAGCCGCACGCTGTCGGCAACCGATGTCTGCCTGCCGTCCGCTACCCGCACTTCGGTGCGGCGCACCGCCGGGCGGGTCGGCTGCGGAAAATAGGCCGTCACGCTGATCTCCTGCAGCGGCGTCACCGGCATCGGTACCGGGTCGCTCAGCAGCGCGGCACCCACCGGCACCTCGATGACCGCGCGGCCATCCACCGTTACCGGCAGAGGGGCGGACGTGCCGTTTTTCACTCCTGCGCGCAGGTCCTCGACCCGTAACGGCGCCGTGCCGAGTTCGTTGCTGATGCGCAGCCGCAACGCATCGCCACGGCTGCCGATGCGCATGTCCTGGCGCACGGTCTGCGCGGCGAACTGTAGGGGGGCCTCGGCGATGCCATCCTTGCGGTCCGGTGCCGGCGAGGCGGTCCACGCGGTGACCCAGACCGGTGCGGCCAACGCGCCGGGCGCGGCCGCGGCGGAACAGATCGTCAATGAAAGCAGGAGCGTCCAGCGCTGCATGGTCAGGATTCCAGTCAGGAGAAGTAGGTGCCGCCGTTGACGTCCAGATTCGCACCGGTGATGAACGCCGCCGCATCCGAGGCCAGGAATACGGCAGCGTCGGCGGCTTCGTCCGGCGCCCCTTGGCGGCGCAGCGGGGTAGCGCCGGCAACGGCCGTGCGCACTTCCGGCTTGGTGAACTCATCATGGAAACGGGTGGCGATCATGCCGCAGCACAGTGCATTCACGCGGATGCCCTTCGGCCCCAGCTCCTTGGCCATGGCACGGGTGAAGGTCATTACTGCCGCCTTGGCGGTGGCGTAGATCGATGCGCCCGGGCCGCCGCCATCACGACCTGCCTGGGAGGCGAAGTTGACGATGGCTGCGCCGTCGCGCATGTGTGGCACCACCGCGTGCGTGGTCAGGTAGGTCGAGGTCAGATTCAGGTCCATCACGGCGTGGAAGAACGCCGGGTCGATGTCAGCCAGCGGCCGACGCTGCACCATGCCACCGGCCACGTTCACCAGCAGGTCGATACGCTCGCCGAACGCGGCCTGTACCGCAGCGACCAGGCCGGCCACGGCGGCGGCATCGGTGACGTCGGCGCGATGCACGATGGCCTGGCCACCGGCCGCCTGGATCTTTGCCAGCGTTTCCTGGGCACTGGCTTCATCATGGGCGTAGTTGATGCAGACGCGTGCACCGGCGGCAGCCAGTTTGATCGAAACGGCGCGGCCGATATCGCGGCCACCACCGGTGACAATGGCCACCTTGTCCTGGAACGACATGCGGAAAACTCCTTGGTTTGCGGGGGAATGGAAGTACTTGGAAAAGAAGGAGACCCAGGCTCAGCCGCCGCGACGGTCGAGCTTCTGGATAGGTCCGGTCCACCACCACAGCGCAGCCAGCGACAGCGGCACCAGCGCGGCAACGAGGATGAAGATCGGGGCGTAGGAGTGGCGGGTCAGCACCGGCACCAGCCAGGTGGTGATCAAGGTGCCGGCGACCGCCGCCAGGCCACCCAGGCCTGCCAGCGTGCCCACCGAACGGCCGTCGAACAGGTCGCCGGGCAGGGTCTGGATGTTGCCGATGGCTACCTGGAAGCCGAACAGCACCGCAGCGATTGCCAGCACTGCCAGCAGCGGCTGGTTGGCCAGCACAGCACCCAGCAGTGCAGGCGCCATGATCACGCACCCCAGGGTGATGGCCAGCTTGCGGGCGCGGTCCACGCTGTGTCCGGCGCGGATCATGCGACCCGACAGCCAGCCGCCACTGAGGCTGCCCAGCATCGCGCCGACGAAGGGTACCCAGGCGAACAGGCCGATCTGCTTGATGTCGAAGCCGAAGGTTTCAGCGAGATAGATCGGCAGCCAGGACACGAACAGCCACCAGATGGGATCCAGCAGGAAGCGGCAGGCGAGCATGCCCCAGCTCTGGCGATGGGCCAGCAGCTCGCGCACGCTGGCTTTGGGCGCCGCCTCTGTCTGTTGCCCGGCCTGGTCTTGCTGGATCAGCCGGCGCTCGGCATCGCTCACCCACGGATGCTTGTCCGGCCCGGCGCGGTAGACAAACAGCCACGGCAGCAGCCACAGGAAGCCGATCGCACCGACCAGCACGAAGGTGCCGCGCCAGCCCAGCCACAGATAGAGGCCGGCGATGGCGGGTGCGGAGACGATCGCGCCGATCGACGCACCCGCGTTGAACACGCCCTGCGCCAACGCGCGTTCGCGCGCAGGGAACCACTCGGCATTGGCTTTGACCGCGCCGGGCCACGCACCCGCTTCGCTGATGCCGAGCATCGCCCTTACCAGGCTGAAGGAAAGCATCGAATGGGTGATCGAGTGCAGCGCGATCGAGATCGACCACACGCTGATCGACAGGGCGAACCCCAGGCGCGTGCCGATCATGTCGAACAGGCGCCCGAACAGGAACTGGCCGGCGGCGTAGAACAGCATGAACACCGTTACCAGCAGGGCATAGTCGTCCTTGGTCGCGCCTACTTCCCTGGCGATTTCCGGCCACATCACCGCCAGTGCATTGCGGTCGATGTAGTTGATGACCGTAGCGACGGCGATCAGGCCCACGATCAACCAGCGCACTGCTGAACGCACCGGCAACTTGCGCAGGTTGGCCACCACGGCAGGGCCGTTCATTTTCCGTCACCCTTGCTGCGGTCCATGCGTGCATGGCTGCCGCTCCAGCGGTAGGCATGGCCGTCCACGGTCACGCTGTGCTCGCCCTTGGCGCTGCTGTCGTCGGCCACGCCGAGGGCGATGCGTGCACCGCTGGCCAGGCGCAGTTCGATCACCGCTGCATCGCTGCCCCGGCTGCGCACGATGTCCTTGATGCGGCTGTCCGCGCCGTGCACGTACTCGGCGGTGCCGTTGTACTCGCCATGCGGCTCCAGCACACTGAAGAAGGTCACGTCCTTCTGGCCTTCCACGCGCTGCAGCAGGGCCGGTTCACGGCGCAGGTTGAACTCGGGATCGTTGGCACCACTTTCCACCAGCAGCGCCTGTGCCGGCGCACTGCTGCCGAAGCGGTAGGTGTAGAAGCGCCCATCCAGCAGCCACGCCAGGGAACGCGATTCGCTGCCGGGCGTGCTGCGTGCATCCAGCCACAGGTGCTGGTAGCCGTTGTCCTTGCCCAGCACCGGGCGCTGGGTGGGGAAGTGTTCTGCCTCGAAGCCGGTGGTGACGATGTGGCCGTTGAAGTGCAGCGGCAGGTCGTAGCGCGCGGCCTTGTCGCCGTGCACCTGCAGCAGGTCCAGCACCACCGGCAGGCCCAGGTCGGGGTGGCGCAGCAGCGCCTGGGTGCGGGTGAACACCACGCCGGGGTAGGCATCGCGCATGGTCGCCGAGGCAACCTGGGTATCGGCATCGGCCTGGAAGAAGCGCACCTGCGGGGCATGCTCCTCGCCGCGCTTCCAGTCGCCCTTGAAGTGGCTCTGTTCGTCCACCACCAGGGTGTTGTGGGCCACGGTCTGTTTGGCCCAGCTGCGGTTCTCGGCCAGGTAGATGCCACCCCGCTTGGCTTCCACGTTGAGGAAGCGGGCAGCGCCGTAGTCGGTCACCACCGGATTGCCGTTGTCGTAGAACAGCCAGTTGAGTTTGTCGAAGTGGCCATGGCCCATGCCCTGCATCGTGTCCTTCTGCACCAGCGCCTGGCCGCGTTCGCCGTTCATGCGCAGGATCGCCAGGCCACCGCGGTCGCCGTCCGGGCCATCGCGCAGCAGCATCGGACGGTAATCGAAGGGCTTGGCCTTGTTGGCGGCCAGTGCTTGCGCCACCTGTAGTCCCTCGGGGGACAACAGCAGGCGTTTCTGCTGCTGGGCCACCGACAACAGGCGGTCGTCACCGGTGCGCGCATAGGCAATGCCGATACCGGCCACCAGTTCCTCGGTATCGATGCCCTTGTCCAGGATGGCATCGTTGATCGGGAAGAACAGGCCGTCATAGCTGGACTGCACCAGCACATCCACCGCCTTCAGCAGCACGCCGTCGCGGCGCGCGAAGATCCTGCGCTGCGGCTCGTTGCGTTCGATGGCGTTGGCGAACAGCAGGAACGGTGCCAGTGCGTAGCGCTGGTAGTACGGGCCTTCCTCGTAATAGCCATCGGGCGAGAACAGCAGGTCGATCTGGCGAAGGAAGCCGAACTGATCGTTCTTCTGGCTGCCGCGCAACGATTTCTCCACCAGCTCAGGGTCGCGCAGCACGTAGCCGGTCATGCCAGTGGCGGCCACCGCCCAGGTGGCGTGGTTGTGGATCTGGTCGTAGTTCTTCGGCTCGCTGACGAGGAACTCAGCCATCGGCCGGAACACCTTCGATTCGATGGTGTCGCGGTCCTCGGCGGACAGCGCGTCGCGGATCGCGTCGTAGCCCTGGATGGCGTTGACCAGCCACACCGAATCGTTGAGCACCTGCCAGAACACGCGGCCTGGAATCTGTCCGCGGCCTTCGGGGTGCGGGCCCAGGGTGGGGTAGAGCCTGGCGTACTGCAGCAGCATGTCGCGCGCGTAGTCGACATAGACCTTGTCGCCGGTCAGCCGGTACAGGGTGCCGGCCGCCATCAGGGCCTGGTAGTTGCGCTTGTGCTGTTCATGGGTGCGGCCGCCGCCCTTGTCCTTCGGTACCGGCACGTCGATGCCGGCCTTCATCATCTTCTTCAGCGATTTTTCCGTGCGCGCCTGTTCCTTGGCGAACCACGGGTAGCGGCCGCCTTCGCTGGCCATCCGCTGCCACTGCGCTGCGGTCACCAGCACCGGCGCGGTGTCGGCCTGCCTCGCTGCGGCAGCGGGGGCTGCGAACAGCGGCGCGGCCGGCAGCAGGGCAAAGGGGGTGGCCAGGGCCAGGGAGACGAACAGCGGCTGCAACCTCATCGATCAACTCCATTGCGGGTGCGTGACAGGGCAACTTCGCCCACCTTGGGATACCAGTCGACGCCGGTCGCCTCGCGCGCGGTCATCGCCAGGGCAGGATCGGCGCCCACGGCGGGCAGGGCGGGCGCTGCCACCCACAATCCGCTGGCAGCCTGCTGCAGGCTGACGCCACGCCCCTCTACGCCGCCCGGGAATACGGTGCTGGCTGCCGGTGACTGCACGTTGCCACTGAAGTCGATGCCGGCCAGCGAACTGGCGGCATTCGGCGGGTTCCTGCTGGTGCGGTTGACGATCAGGTTGGCGCTGAAGCGGCTGTTGCTGGCGGCGACCACGATGCCCTTGGCTTCATCATGGCCGACGCCGAAACTGATCTTCGCCACGTCCACGAAGGTATTGCGGTTGATCGTGGCATTCACCACCGGCGCATAGCCGGACAGCGGCGGATCGGCCTGCGCGTCCATCACCGCCAGCGCGGAACGGTTGCTGGAGCCGGCCAATCGTTCGAAGTAATTGTTGCTGACGGTCTGGTCGGCATTGATGATGCGCACGCCGCCGGTGCCGGCCTTGTCGTCGCCCAGGAACACGTTGTCGATCACCCGGTTGCCGTTGCCATGGCGTAGCGTGAGCGCGCCGGCCGAACGGTAGAACACGTTGCCGCGGTAGGTATTGCCGCCGGACTTGTTGCTGATGATCTCGGTCTCGCCGTCGCAGCCTTCGAACCAGTTGTTCTCCACCGTACTGTTGGAATCGCTCAACGAAGTGTCGCTGGTGCCGACGCGGAGGGTTTCGCCGCCGTTGACGCCCAGCGCCGGGCGCGGTCCGAACCAGTTGTGGTCGATGCGGTGCTGGTTGTCCAGGCCCTGGGTGGCATCGCGCACCACCACTACCGTGGGCCCGGCGTTGGTCTTGCCGCGCAGCTGGCTGTGATCCAACCGGTTGTTGCTGCCATACAGCGATACCCAGTAGTCCTGGTCGCTGGCATCGGGGTTGGTGTAGTCATCGATCACCAGGCCGGTCACCCGGCTGTGGCGGGCCACCGCCTTGCTGGATTCGCGGAACGCCACCACCGCATCACCCGGCGTATAGCCGTTGCGGAACACCAGGTTGGACACCTGCAGGTAGCTACCCGCCAGGCGCAGGTCCGAACGTCCGCTGAGGACGACCTTGCCGGCGGTCTGCGCGCGCAACACGATCGGCGCGGCTGCCGTGCCCTGGCCTTTCAGCAGCAATCGCGCGTCGGTCCAGGTGCCGTCAGCCAACACGATCTCATCGCCGGGCTGCAGCGCCGAGGCGGCGGTAGTGAACTCAGCGACATCGTGGACGAGCCAGCTGGCTGCACTTGCCGCTGAAGTGGTCAGGCACATTGCCAGACCAGTGGTCAGGCAAAACAGTGATGGATTGTTGAGCGGATGTCGAGCAAGCGGACGAATGCGCATGAAATCCTTCCAGAGACGGCCGGGCCGTCGTTTCAGGGTGGGTCTGCATACCACTTCCGGGTCCGTTGTAAGCCAGCTTTCGCGCAAAGTCATGCTGCATGAGCACATTAAATTGCATTCAACTGGTATGGATGAAAGGCATTTGAACATTCGCATACCAATTGGTTGACATTTTCATGTCGCCGTGCCGAAGCTGCGTCCCACGCCTGGCATGCAGGCGATCCTTTGGGAGGAGGAAACCATGCGGCGACCCGCCGGAGCAGTGCACAGCATCTCGTTGTCCCCCACACCCCTGATCGTGGCGCTGCTTGCCGTGCTGGCGGGCATGCCCGCGGCCCAGGCGCAGTCCAGCAAGGACGCGTCAGGGCAGGATCCCACCACGCTGGACCAGGTGCAGGTCACCGGCATCCGCGAATCAATGCAGAGTTCGATCAACAAGAAGCGCGACGACACGGTCATCGCCGACGTGCTCTCGGCCGATGACATCGGCGACCTGCCGGCACCGTCGCTGGCCGATGCGATCGAGACCTTGACCGGCGCCGCCTCGACCCGCGACAAGACCGGCGCCTCGGAGATCTCGATCCGGGGCCTGGGCGCCTTCCTCAGCAGCACCAACTTCAATGGCCGCGAGATCACCAACGGCAGCGGCGACCGCTCGGTGAACTTCAACATGTTCCCGGCCGAGCTGATCAACACGGTGGCCATCTACAAGACCCAGCGCGCCGACATCATCGAAGGCGGCGTGGCCGGCACCATCGGCCTGGAAACAGTGCGCCCACTGGAGTACGGCAAGCGTGCAGTGCAGCTGGACCTGCGCGGCAGCTGGGCGGAGTACGACAGCAAGTACCGTGACAAGGACGGCATCGGCTATCGCGGCACCGCCAGCTACATCGATCAGTTCGAGTTCGGCAACGGGCAGAAGCTGGGCATCTCGCTGGGCTTCCAGCGCCTGGACGGCACCGATCCGGAAGAGAGCATTACCAGCGGTTCCACCTGGTATGCCTGCGATGGCACGCAGAACGTGGGCAATGCCAACTGCAACGAAGTGTCCGCGCAGGCCATCGCCAACGGCGCGCCGTACTACCTGGTGCCGAGCAGCCGCATCTACCGGCTCAAGCAGGAGCGCAACGACCGGCAGAGCGAGTTCGCCGCGCTGCAGTGGCGGCCAAATGATGTGGTTGAAGTGAACCTCGACTTCGAGCACACCGAGCGCAACTGGTATGAGAACCGCAGCGATCTGAGCCTGTCCAACGCACGACGCGGCATCACCCAGCGCGAGGTTGACGAAGACGGTATCGTGCGCCACCTGCACGGCAGCACCTCGATTGATTCCACCTCCAACCGCTACTGGCGTGGCGAGGAATACACCGGGGGTGGCCTGAACCTGATCCTGCGCCCGACCCCGGCCTGGGAGCTGTCTACCGATCTTTCCTACTCGCACACCAATCGCCTCGACAGCGAGCGCATGACCCGCCTGCGCGCCAACCAGCGCGACGTCAACAATGCCGTCGTGCCCGGTATCAGCAGTGGTGCCACCGGCTACGTGGACTATGACTGGGACTGGCACGGCGAAGTGCCCAGTGTTGCCCTGGCGCCGAACTTCGACCCCAACAACTGGGACGCCTACACCGGCGCGGCGCGGGTGACCTCCAGCGCCACCGAGAATGACCACAGGATCAAGGCCGGCCGCTTCGATGCCAGCTTCATGCCGGAGTCCGGTTTCTTCACCCGCATCAAGGGCGGCGTGCGCGCCAGCCAGGCCGACTACCGCCTGCGCGACAACACCCTGGTAACCGACTACGACCAGCGCGTGGCGGCCGACAAAGCGAAGATCATCGCCGCCAACCAGGCCTGCCGTGCACCCTTCCCGCAGGATGACTTCATGGATGCCGCCAGCGGAAACACGATCTCCTCGTGGGCGTACTTCGATCCGAACTGCCTGTACCAGTCGTTCCGCGGCAGCCTCGACAGCGGGCTGGATCCGGGTTTCCAGGATCCGAACAATGTCGATATCACCGAGAAGACACGCGCGCTCTATCTGATGGGTGAGTTCAGCAGCACCCTGTTCGGCTTGCCGGTGACCGGCAACCTCGGCCTGCGCTGGGTCAAGACCGATGTTCGTTCTGAAGGCGTGCGAACCGGGCTGCGCATCGAGGACAACGGTGACGGGACGATCCGCCTGCAACCCACCGGCGAGTACAGCACGCAGGTGTTCAAGGCGGGCAACGACAAGCTGCTGCCCAGCCTCAACGCGGCCTTCGAGCTGCGCCCGGACGTGTTGCTGCGGGTCGGTGCATATCGCGCGATGTCACGGCCGGACATTGCCGCGCTGGGTGCCGGGCGCACCATCAACGTGAGCAGTGATGCCACCTACGGCAACCTGGCCGACGCGCTGGATGACATCAGCGCCAGCGGCAACCCCGCCGCGCAGCCGCTGATGTCCTGGAACGGCGACCTTTCCCTGGAGTGGTACCCGAACCCGGACACGATGCTGGCCGGCGCGGTGTACTGGAAGCAGTTCAACGGCGGCACCGCCACTGCGCTGGTGCCGGAGACCTACACCATCGACGGCCAGAGCGTGACCGTGCCGGTGCGGCAGCAGGTAACCACCGACGAGGACAGCACGCTGACCGGCTTCGAGCTGACCGCTACCCATCGACTGTCGTACCTGCCCAAGCCGTTCGACGGGCTGGGTTTCAAGCTGAGCTACAACTACGCCGATGCCGACTATCAGACCCAGGACTCGCGACTGGGTGAGCAGCTGGCCAGCGATGGCACGATCATTCCGGCCATCGTGCCACCGGCTGGCCTGAGTGGTTTCTCGCGGCACGTGCTGTCCGGCTCGATCTACTGGGACGTCGGGCGCTTCAACATCCAGGCCATCGGCAAGTTCCGCTCGCACTACTACCAGGACTTCACCGGCAACACCGCGCAGCAGAACCGCTACTACGATGACAACACCAGCGTGGACCTGCGCCTGCGCTACCGGGTGAACAAGCAGTTGTCGCTGTCGCTGGAGCTGATGAACCTGACCAACGAGCCGCGCGTGGCCTACCAGCCGCTTTATGGGAACTTCCGCGAAGTGGTGACCTACGGGCGGCGTGCGTATTTCGGTGTACGATACAAGTTCTGAACAGGGCGGCGCGGCCAGTGGTCGCGCCGTCGCTCCAACCGGACCCTTGCCGGCCGCGGTGGCAGGGCAGGGACCCGGAAGGAATCGCCAAGGGTCAGCCGCATGTCCGCCAACCGCCTTTACCAGACCATCGCTGCCAAGCTCCGCAAGCTGATCGAGGATGGCGAATTTCCGCCGGGCTCGCGGCTGCCGGGCGAGCGTGAGCTGGCCGAACGGTTCGGTGTCAGCCGGGTCACCATCCGCGAAGCCGAGATCGCACTGGAAGCGCAGGGCTGGATCGCCATCCGCATCGGCTCGGGCGTGCATGTGAAACCGCGCCCGACGCAGGCGTCCGGCGGTCTGCCGGATGTCAGCGCCTTCGACCTCACCGCCGCCCGCGCGGTATTCGAGGCCGAGGCCGCCGCTCTGGCTGCCAGCAATCTGGATGATGCCGGCATTGCCGAGCTGCAGGCGTTGGCCGAAGCGCTGTGCCGTCGCGACCTGAGTGACGCGGAAGCCGGCGAGTACGACCGCCGCTTCCACCTGGCCATCGCACGGCTTTCCGGCAACCCGGTGGTGGAATTCTTCGTGCAGCAGATCTGGCGCATGCGCAGCGAACTGCCGCGGGTGACCGAGGTCTATGCCCGGGTCTGCCATGATGATGGCGCCAGCCGTGCGGACGAGCACATGGCGATCTTCGAAGCCCTGCGCGCGCGTGATCCAGTGGCCGCGCGCAATGCGATGCGCCATCACTTCCAGCGCCTGTTCGAAGCCATGCTGCAGGCGACCGAAAGCCAGGCGCTGGAGGAGATCCGCCGCCGTACGCAGCAGGACCGCGAACGGTTCATGGCAACGACGCGGATCTGAGCGCCGCGTTCAACACAATCGGCGCTGCGACCTTCAGCAGGACAGCTCGCGCTCGAAGCCTGATGGATATGAGAAATGGGCATGACTGCGCCGATGCCCAGCCTGTCCGCAATGCCTACACTGCCCGCGGGTCATAGACGGCCCGTTGAGAAAGCTGCATACACACAAGGAGCAGGGTATGAAGTTCTCGCTGTTGGGCGCGGCGCTGCCATTGGTGCTGGCACTGAGTGGAGTCCCCGGTGGAAGCGTCAATGCAGGACCGATCGCGGGCACCGCGACCGCCACTGTAGTTACGAAGGCCACGTACGCGCCGGATTCGCTGGAAGCCGGCTACATCGTCGATTGGATCAAACGGAATTCGCCCGCCTACGCGCCGGCGTTGCAGACGGGCGAACTGGCCATCTCGCACAGCTATCAGTCTGCTGGCAGCCTGAAGCCGGCCGGTGCGGCGGGCCCGCCTGTTCCATTGCCTGCACGCGGTGTGGAGGGCGAGGTCATCTCGATCTCCAATACCTTGCCGAGCGGTGCTTCCGAGTCGTGGACATACCGGTGGTCGAGTGGGGCGTGGAAGCTGATCAAGTACAGCTTTGATGCATGCCAGGGCCCCGCCGCCATTGGTGCGAAGGGATCCGGCACGGAGATCGCTGCGAAGGGACCCTGCATCGACTGAGGGTGACCGGTCCTGGCAGAACTGAACCAGGTCTGCTGCACAGCAGTGGTGCCCCGGGAGATCATCGTCCCGGGGCGCCGCTTCATACCTTGGCGTGCGAGCATTGACCTCGGCAATCGGGCGGAGATCACCCACGGCCCGAGCCAGTCGCTGGGTCATGCAACCCACGCAGCTTCTTCTTGTTGATCTTGCCCACGCTGGTCCGCTCGATCGATTCCACGAAACTGACCCGTTCCGGAATCGCATACCGTGAGATGTCCCCTGAGCGGCTTCGCGCAGCGACCAGTTCGATGATCTCCGCTTCGGTCACCTCACTGCCAGGCTGCCTGACCACCAGCGGCAACGGCCGCTCGCCCCATTTCGTGTCGGCGATGCCGATCACCGCGACTTCGCTGACCGCCGGATGCAGGGCGATGATGTCCTCCAGGGCGAGCGAGGAGATCCACTCACCGCCGGTCTTGATCACATCCTTGATCCGGTCGGTCACCCTCAGGTAGCCGCTTTCATCGATGTTGCCGATATCCCCGGTATGCAGATAGCCTCCTGCCCACAGTGCTGCAGATGCATCCGGGTTGTGCAGGTAGCCCTGGGTGAGCCAGGGTGCGCGCACGACGACCTCTCCGGTGGCGATGCCGTCGTGGGCGACATCCTTCATGTCCGGATCGACGATGCGCAGGTCTACCAGCGGTACCGGTATGCCGGCCTTGGTGCGCAGCGACAGCACCTCATCGGCATCGGTCACGCTGTCCACGTCGATCTGGGCGATGGTGAGCAGAGGGCAGGTCTCGGACATGCCATAGCCGCCGAAGATGTCGATGCCCCGCGCCAGCGCACGCTGCGCCAGCGCACGCGGCAGGGCCGCACCGCCGATGATCACCTTCCAGCCCTCCAGGTCGGTCTGCGCCGCGTCCGGATGCTCCAGCAGCATGTGCAGGATGGTTGGCACGCAGTGCGAGAAGGTCACCTTCTCACGGGCGATCAATGCCAGCAGCGTCGCAGGCAGGTAGCGCCCCGGATAGACCTGCCTGATGCCCATCGCCGTAGCCACGTAGGGCAGGCCCCACGCGTGCACATGGAACATCGGGGTGATGGGCATGTAGACATCGTCACGATGCAGGCGGCCTTGACGGGGTGCACCGCCAAGCGCGGCCATCGCCGCCAGCGAATGCAACACCAGCTGCCGGTGGCTGAAATACACGCCCTTGGGCAACCCGGTGGTTCCGGTGGTGTAGAACACCGTGGCACGGGCGTTCTCGTCGAAGTCCGGGAAGCGGACGATCGGCGTGGCATCGCGCAACCCCGCTTCGTACTCGGTGGCGAAGCCTGGCGGCAGCGGACCGCCTGCATCGTCCAGCAGGATGCGCGTGCGCAGGTCCGGCAGCTGCTCGTCGATGGCGTCCAGCAGCGGCAGGAACTCGCGGTTGGCCAGGATCACCCGCGCCCCGCTGTGGTTCAGCGTGTAGGCGATCTGCTCTGGGGCCAGGCGCACGTTCACCATCATCAGCACCGCACCGATCATCGGCACAGCGAAGTAGGCCTCCAGGTAGCGGTTGCTGTCCCAGTCCATCACCGCCACCGTGTCGTCGTGGCCGACTCCCAGCAAGGTCAACAGGCCGGCCAGCTGGCCGATGCGCGCCTGCAGGGTGCGGTAGTCGAATCGGACCTGGTCGCCGTAGACGATTTCCTGTTCAGGGCTCACCGCCAGCGGCATCAGCAGCAGCTGCTTGATCAGCAGTGGATAGGCATGGGCATCGGGAGTGGGGGCGGATGACATGGCATTTCCTCGTGGGCGGCGTTGCGGTCGCCGGCCTTCTCCGCACCACACTAGCAAGCCCTTCCTGCTGCACCAGCGTACCTAGGTACCTGTTCCTGCGTGCACCCGATTTGATAATCTCGCCAGGACATGCCCACCCTGCTCATCGCCGACGATCACCCTTTGTTCCGCGCGGCACTGCATCGCGCGGCGGAAGAGGCGGTCGCCGATCTGCAGATCAGCGAAGCTGATTCGCTGGACAGCGTGCTGGAGGTGATCGAGAACCAGTCGATCGATCTGATGCTGCTGGACCTGCACATGCCGGGCAACCACGGACTGGCCGGGCTGGCCACGATCCGTGCGTTGCAGCCGGGCCTGGCGATCATCATCGTCTCCGCCAACGAGGAGCCGCAGGTCATCCGGCGTGCCATCGACCTTGGCGCCGCGGGCTATCTGCCCAAGAGCTCGGGTTTGAACGAGCTGCAGTCCGCGCTGCAGTCCGTGCTGGAGGGCGAGCGCTGGATCCCGGCGCTGCTGCGCGAACCGGTGGCACGGGTGGCGACGTTCAGCAGGGATGCCGACTTGGCCGCACGCCTGGCCAGCCTGTCGGCACATCAGTACAAGGTGCTGGGGCTGGTGGCTGAGGGCCTGCTCAACAAGCAGATTGCCGACCGGCTGGGCGTACAGCTGCGCACGGTCAAGGCGCACATGACACGCATCATGGAGCGGCTGGGCGTGCGCAACCGCGCGCAGGCCATCCGCGTGCTGCACGAAATGGGATTGGCCGATCCGTCCCGGCAGATCGAAGAACTGCCTGAGCCCTGACCGGTCAGGGCGTGGTGCTGGCCGCCAGCAGGTGGTTGATCGCCCAGCGCAGCGCCAACGGTTTGAACGGCTTGTTGAGCAGGGACAGCCCAACGCCGCGCACCGCCTCGCGCGTATCGCTGCCGGCATCCGCACTGAGGATCACCGTCGGCCGCGGCCCATGCATGCCTACCAGCCGCTTCCATAGCGCAACACCGGTATCGCCATCATCCAGGTGATAGTCGAACAGCCACAGCGCCGCCTCGTGCGCTGAGGGTCCGATGTCATCGGCGTTGCCTGCCGCGATGACATCGCAACCCCAGGAAAGCAGCAGCTGCCGCATCGCCTCCAATGCGTCCGGGTCGTTGTCGACCACCAGCACGCGGACTCCCTTGAGCGCGCTGCTGCCGGCTGCCGGCGGCGAGCTGCGCGGGGTCGCAGGTGGTGCTGCGCGTTGCACGCTGATCGAGAAGGCCGAGCCGTGCTCGGGCACGCTGCGCAGGTGCAGGGGTGCGTGCAGCAGGTCGGCGATGCGGTGCGCGATGGTCAAGCCCAGGCCCAGTCCCTGGCCGTTGCTGCGATCGACCCGGTGGAACTCCTCGAACACCACCGCCTGCTGCTCCGGAGCAATGCCGGGGCCGGTGTCATGCACACCGATCAGCAGTGCCTGTCCCTGGCGGCGCACACCGAGCAACACACCGCCATGGCGGGTGTAACGAATGGCATTGGCTAGGAAGTTCTGCAGCACACGGCGCAGCAGCAGCGGGTCACTGTGCACCCATGCCTGGGTCCGCACGTAACGGAACTGCAGGCCGCGCGCCGCCGCCAGTACCGCGAACTCCTGCGCGAGCGGATCCAGGACGGTCGACAGCGCGAAGGGGCGCGGATCGGCGACCAGCCCGCCCGCCTCAAGACGGGAGATATCCAGCAGCCCGGACAGCAGGTCGTCGGTGGAGTCCAGCGCACCACGGATCTGGCGCAGGAAACTGTCGAGGAACTCCGATTCGATGTGCTGCGACATCGCATCGGTCAGCAGCTGCGCCGCATGCAGTGGCTGGATCAGGTCGTGGCCGACCGCCGTCAGGAAGCGTGTCTTGGCAACGTTCGCGCGCTCGGCTTCGTGCACTGCCTGTTCCAGCCGTGCGGTGCGGTCCTGTACGCGGCGCTCCAGGGTTTCATTGCTGCGCTTGAGCGCTTCCTCGGCGCGGCGGAAGGCGGTGACGTCGGTGAAGGTGGCCACGTAGCCACCGCCGGGCATTGGATTGCCACGGATCTCGACGATGGTGTTGTCGGGGAAGATCCGTTCGGACAGATGCGGCGTGCCACGCCGCATGTGTGCGGCGCGACGCTGCAGGGCCTTATCGCGAGAGTCACCCGGGCCGTCGCCGATCTTCAGTTCGGCCAGCGCCCACGCTGTCAGATTGACCACCGGCTGCCCGACCTGCAGCAACTCGGGCGGAAACTTGAACAACGCGGCGTAGCGGCTGTTCCAGGCCACCAGCTGCAGCTGCGCGTCGACCACGCTGATGCCCTGGCTCATGTTTTCCAACGCCGCTTCCAGCAGGCGCTGGTTGAAGCGCAGCGCCTGGGTGGCTTCGCCCACAGCACGGGTCACCGCATCCAAGGGCGCGGCACCGCCATCGCGAGCGGCCTCCACCAGCAGGCGCGCCATGCCCGCGCCGACCACGGCGCTCAGTTCGCGTTCGATGGTGATGACCCGGTCGTCGTCCAGCAGCTGCCCGGCATGCCCATCCATCAGTTGCCGGGCCCGCTCCTGGCCGAGGAAGCGTCCGGCCGTCCTGCGCAGCGAGGCTGCTGCCACCGCATCCCGTCGTCGCGGCAACGAGGGACGCACCGCGCGCGACACCAGCGCAACCGTCAGCAGGTTGACCGCCAGACTGGCGCCCATGCTGATGGCGATATGGCCCGACTGCAGGCGCAGCGAGACCACGGACAGCCAGTGCAGGTCATCGGGCCCCGAGGCGGGGGGCGAGGCAGGGATCACCATCGGCAGCAGCACCAGCCACAGCCAGGCCAACGACCCCAGCACGATGCCGGCGATGATGGCCGGAGAGGGCGTGCGCGGGCGATACACCGCCAGCAGGACCGCCGGCGCCAGCTGCGAGAGGGCGGTGAAGGACATCAGGCCGAAATCGCTGAGTGCCTCGGTGTCGCTCATCGCCCGGCTGTACAGCCACGACATCAGGAACACGGCGAGGATGCCGGCACGGCGGAAGGCCAGCACGCGTGGACGCAGGTCGGCCGCCGTGGCACCGCCGGCTATGCCGTCCAGCAACCGTGAGCCGAAGCCATGGTTGCCGAGCATGATCGACAGGGTCAGCCCGGACAGGATCATCATGCCGGTGGCGGCGCTCAGGCTGCCCAGATAGGCCAGCAAGGCCAGCAGGTGGTGGCCACCGGCCTGCGGCAGCGCCAGCACGTACAGGTCAGGCGACACCGATGCGGGCAGCTGCGCGGCACCGGCCAGCGCCATCGGCACCGACGGCAGCCCGATCAGCAGCAGGTAGACCGGGAACAACCAGCGTGCCGTCCTCAGGTCCGAGGTCTGGCGCAGCTCGACCACGCCGACATGGAACTGGTGCGGCAGGGTGAACGCGGAGATCGCGCCCAGCGCGACCATGGTCAGATAGTCCGGCATGATGGCCGGTGGCGGCAGCTGCGCCATCTTTTCCAGCAGCGGCGTGCCCGCCTGGCGCACCGACAGCGCCGCATAGAGGCCAATGGCGAGCAGCGCCACCAGCTTCAATACCGACTCCAGCCCCAGTGCGACCATGATGCCACGATTGGGCTCGGTGGCCGATGCCTTGCGTGCACCGAACAGCAGGGTGAACGCCGCCATCGTCAGGGCGAACCAGAACGACATGTCCAGCTGCGCGGCAGCAGGCGCGAAACGATCGCCCAGCAGCGCGCCCAGGCCCTGACTGACAGCCTTCAACTGCAGGGCGATGTAGGGAATGATGCCGAACAGTGCCACCAGGGTGATGGTGAAGCCGAGACCGCGATCGGCACGCAGTCGTGCGACGACCAGATCAGCGATGGTGGCACTGTTGTGCTGCTTGGCCAGCCGCCCCAGGCGGAGCAGGAACGGCAGGCCGAAGGCAAAGATCAACGCCATGCCGGCCAGGGTGGGTGGAATCGGGAAGCCCCATTGCAGTCCCTGCGAGGCCGCGCCGTAGTAGGTCCACGCGGTGCAGTGCACGGCCAGCGACAGCGCGTAGATGAGCGGCCATGCCTTCGAAAGCCGGTGCCCCCGGCGCTCACCCCACAGCGCCACGCCGAACAGCAGTGCGGTCCATGCAATGCAGGCGAAGAGGACGATGGAGGGCGTCAACATCGCTCCAGTGTAGGGAGAGAACCGGGCAGGGTGGTGCTAGGGGACGGCCACGATCAGTGACAGCTGCTCAGCGACCAGTGCCAGCTCACCATCGGCAACCCGCTCGACGGCCTTGCGCTGGGTCAGCAGCCACTGGCCCGGCTGGCGCGCGTCCAGCGACAGCAGCTGCGAGCGTACCCGTACCCCGGACCCGCTGGGTACCGGCGCCAGGAAGCGGACCTTGTTGAGGCCGTAGTTGAGCACATGGGCGATACCGGGGAAGCCGGTGAGGGCGGCCACATCGTCCTCCACAGTGAGCGAGAGCAGCAGGAAGCCGTGCGCGATGGTCTGCCCGCCCGGCAGCTGCGTCTGCGCGCGGTCTGGATCGACGTGGATCCAGTTGTGGTCGCCGGTGGCGTCGGCAAAGGCATCGATGCGCGCCTGGTCCACGTGGGTCACGCCACTCACCCGCTCGCTGGCCGCCCACTGCTGCAACGCCTGCAGCGCGGGAGGCAGGTTGCTGTCTGCACTCACGCCACACGCTCCAGCAAGGTCAGGATCGCGTCACGTGCCTCTGGCTCGGATAGCATCGGAGCGTGTCCCACATCCGGCACTTCCACCAGGCGGGCACTTTCCGAGGTGGCCGCCATCTGCCGCGCGACATCGGCCGGCAGGATGTCGGACAGCGCACCGCGCACCACCAGTACCGGCACCCGTGCGGTCAGCCCACGAACCGCACGCCACAGCACCGGCCGCAGCAACCACAGCAGCCACGGACGTGTCGTTCGGATCACGGCCGGATCGTAATCCAGCTCCAGCAGTCCATCGCTGCGCGGGCGGAAGGTGCGCACCGCCATCTGCCGCCAGTCGTCGGTACTGAAGCGAGGGAACGCGGCCTTGCCGATGGATTCCACGTAAGCGGTGGCCTGCACCAGGTCCATCGGCGGCACCGGCTTGCCGGCGTACTTGCCGATCCGTGCCAGCGCCTCACGCGGCACCTTGGGGCCGGCATCGTTGAGCACTGCGCCCGCGATCCGCTCGGGCGCGCGCGAGGCGAGGGTGATGGTCACCAGCACGCCCAGCGAGGTGCCGACGAATACCGCCTTGGCGATGTTCTGCGAGCGCAGCAGCGCAACCATGTCATCCGCATAGGCACGCGGGTTGTAGCTGGACGGGTCATATGCGCGTTCCGAGCCTGCGCGACCGCGCAGGTCGACCGCGATCACGCGCCAGCCCTCGGCGGTGAGCACATCGGCAAGCGCATCGAAATCGGCGCCATTGCGGGTCAGCCCGGGAATGCAGACCACCGTGCCACGCGCTGCCTGCCCCGCATCGGGTGCATGGTCGCGCGCGTGCAGGCGCAACCCATCATTGCTGTTCCAGTAAAGGTCGTCGTAAGACTGCGTCATGCAGAAGCTTCCTGGAGATCGTAACGGATGCGCTAGAAATCGTAACGGACGCTGAGGCTATATTGGCGTGGCGGACCATAGAAGCCAATCAGCGTGCCGACCGCCGGGATGTTGTAGCCGGTGGTGCGGTATTCCTTGTCGGCCAGGTTGGTGCCCTGCAGCGAGAAGGTCCACGCATCATCCAGGCGCCAGATGACGCCGGCATTGACCAGCCCGTAGCCCTGCTGGCGGATCACCGGGCTCAGGTCGGTGGTCGGCCACACCTCGCTCTGGTAGCTGTAGCTCACCCGTGCCGACAGGTTGCTGCCATTGGCCAGCTCGGTGCGGTACTCCACGTTGAACGCGCCCGAGAACTCCGGCGCGTTGGTGAACTTCATCTGCCTGGCCACGTTGACGCCACGATCCATGTACTCGTCGTACTTGGTATCCAGCCACGCCAGGTTGCCGGAAATCAGCCAGTGCTGGCTGGGCAGGTACTGGTACTCGACCTCCAGGCCTTTGACCGTACCTGCGCCGGCATTGGTGAAATCACCGAAGAAGGAGTCATCGACGCCATCGCCATTGGTATCCAGGCCGGTGAACACCGACAACTGGATGTCCTTGTACTTGTTGTAGAAGGCCGACAGATTGAGGAACAGGCGCTGGTCGAGGAAGGCCATCTTGCTGCCGACCTCGTAGCTGTCCACGGTCTCGTCGTCGAACGGCTCGGCCGAGCGCGGTACCGCCACAGCGTTGGCGCGGATGTTGTAGCCGCCGGACTTGAAGCCACGCGTGGCCAGGCCGTAGACCATGATGTCCGGAGTGATCTGGTAGTCCAGCGAGACCTTGGGCGAGACGTTCTTGAAGTTGGTCTTCTTGTCGAAGTCCGCGGTCACCGCCACCGGCCGGCTGAAACCCGGGTCGGCGTACAGGCGGTTCAGCACGATCGCGCGCTTGTCCTCGTCGGTGTAACGGGCGCCTACATCCAGCTTGAGTTTGCTGGTCAGGTCGAAGGTCCAGTCCGCGTACAGCGCGATGCTGTCGGTCAACACCTTGCCCTGGTTGTCGGCGAACTGCGCACTGAAGTAGTTGTTCTGGATCTGGCCGCCCGCCTCGCCACTGAACTGGTACAGGCCGACGACACCGCGCACCCGGCCGCCGGCATCGTAGTTCAATTGCACTTCGTTGCTGACCTGGTCGTCGTGATAGGTGCCACCCACGTCGGCCAGCTTGACCGGCGCGGTATCGAAGTCGATGTTGGCCTCGCTGTCCGATTCACGCTTGGCGACCACGTACTTCAGCGCAATGTCCTCGTTCGGCCGCCAGTTCACCGTAGCCGAGGCACCCTTGCTCTCCACGTTGTTGAGGTTGCGCATGCCCGAGCGGATGTCATAGCGGCTGTCCATCGGCGGGTATGCGCGCAGGAACGGATTGGGCGCCAGCATCTTCGAACCGCGCATGCCGGACTGGTCATCGATCCAGTCCAGTGCGAACTGCACGTCGAAGTCATCGCCCGCGTACGCGCCGACGTTCAGTCGGGCGGCATTGATCTGCTTGTCGCTGACCGGCTGGCCGTTGAAGGTGTTCTCGCCAAACCCGTCGTGGTTCATGCTGGCCACCGCCACGCGGGCGCGCAGGCCACTGTCGGCGCCGCCAATCGGGCCGCCGATGGCCGCCTTCGCATCCAGCTGGCTGTAGTTGCCCACGGTGATCTGGGCGAAGCCCTCGGTCTGGGTGGGCAGGCCGCGCGAGATGTACTTGATCGCGCCGCCGATGGTGTTCTTGCCGTAGAGCGTGCCCTGCGGGCCGCGCAGTACCTCGATGCGCGAGACATCGAACACATCCAGCAGCGCACCCTGCGGACGTGCGATGTAGACGTCATCCAGGTAGATGCCGACGCCCGGATCGGCGCCCCAGGTGGGGTCGGACTGGCCGATGCCACGGATGTAGGCAGTGACCGTGCTGCTGGCGCCGCGCGCCGCGTAGATGGTCAGGTTGGGCACCTGCGCATCGAGGTCGCTGATGTCCTGGACATTCATCTTGTCCAGCGCCTCGGAGGTAAATGCGGTGACGGCAACCGGCACCTCCTGCAGGGTTTCCTCACGCTTGCGCGCGGTGACCTTGATGCTGTCCAGGTTGGTCGGCGAAGCGGATCTGCCTGCCGTCGGTGATTCCTGTGCCAGTACCGGCCCCGTGGCCAGCAGCGCGCCGATCATGAGACTCAAACAATTCCGTTTCATTCGGTCCTCCCCCAGGCATGAGCGTGCGGATGGCCCATTGCCACCCCTGCAGCCAAGGCTAGCGGTGTCATCGGCCAGCAGCGAGTGGACCTAGGTCCAGTCGGCAGCGGCCCGTGGATGCGGATACTGGGCGCGCCCCCAGCCGGAAGCGGTCCCCGGTACTCCTTCATCCACGACTCACGCACGAGGATCTGGTCATGAAATCCGGAATCGATTCGATCAAGGCGGTACTGCTGGTGTTGTGCAGCTGGCTGGCGATGGCGGGCAGCGCGCTTGCCGCTGGCCCGGCCGGGCATTGGGATATTGGCCTGTACGGCAATCTGTTCGGCGCCCGCGAGTACCAGGTATGGGTGCCGGCCGGCTATGACGACAGCCGGCCGCTGCCGCTGCTGCTGGTGCTGCATGGCTGTGTGACCGGGCCGAACCTGATGGGCGAGGCGTCAGGCTTCAATGATGTGGCCGACACGGAGGGGTTCATCGTGGTCTACCCCCGGCAGAACGTCACCTCCAATCCGGCCCGCTGCTGGAACTGGCAGCTGCCGATCAACCAGGCCCGCGACAGCGGCGAAGCCTCGATCCTGGCCGGCATCGTGGACAAGGTGAAAGCGGGCTACAGCGTGGATCCGCACCGTGTCTATGTCACCGGCATTTCCGCGGGCGGCGCGATGACCTC
Source organism: Stenotrophomonas sp. TWI1409 (assembly GCF_039673015.1). Lineage (NCBI taxonomy): Bacteria > Pseudomonadati > Pseudomonadota > Gammaproteobacteria > Lysobacterales > Lysobacteraceae > Stenotrophomonas > Stenotrophomonas sp. TWI1409. The sequence continues at coordinate 139,126 of NZ_JBDJKU010000001.1, read as the reverse complement.
GATCATGCTGGCCTGCTATTCGGATGTGTTCGCTGCCGGCGCCATCCATTCCGGTGGCATGTTCAAGGGGGCGACCACGATTTCCGGTAGCGCCTATGCGTTGCTGGCCGGCAGCATCTATTCGCCGGACAGCAATGGCCGTCTGGCCTGGCAGTGCTCGGGATCGCCGTCGCCGCGACCGCTGCCGGTGCTGGTGTTCCATGGCAGCGCCGATCTCACCGTCAATCCGGTGAACGGCCAGCAGGCCGTGCGCCAGTTCCTGCAGACCAATGATCTGGCCGACGACGGCCTGGACAACGACTCGGTGAAGTACGTGCCGACCAACACCTATCACGGCCAGGGGCCGGGTGGACGTGCGTATACGGTGGATACCTACGCCTACGGTGGCAGGACGCTGGTGCAGCACTATGTGGTGCAGGGCATGGGCCACGCGTGGAGCGGCAGCCAGTCCGGCTTGCCGTTCACCGACCCGAAGGGGCCGGATGCCACGCTGATCACCTGGCTGTTCCTGAAGGACTACCAGCGCTGAGGGGAAGGGCAATCCTTGCCGGTGCGGGAGCCACGCGCTCCCGCATCCGTCAACGTGGCTCCTGCGGCCGCTGATCGTCGGCGTCCGATGCCCGCTGCCGAGTGCCTCGCTCCGCCAGGAAGCGCTTGGGTGGTGCACCCACGGTCTTGCGGAACATGGTCACGAACGCTCCGGCACTGTCGTATCCCAGGTGGTCCGCAACGGCCTGTACTGTCCTGCCTTTGGCCAGCAGCGGCAGCGCGACCACCACATGCAGCTGCCTGCGCCAGCGCCTTACGCTTAAACCGGTTTCTCCAGAGAACAGGCGCGACATGTTGCGCTCGCTCATTCCAATCCGGCTCGCCCAGACTTCAAGCGTTGCCCGTTCGGCTGGCGTGTCCAGCATTGCGTTGGCAAGCCGGCGCAACCTTGCATCGGATGGCATGGGCAGATGGAGCCACTCCGGTGGCGCGGCGATCAGCTCATCCAGGAACACGGCCATCAGGCGGTCCGGCGCGCTGCCGGGCTCGTAGTGCCCGGGAAGGGTGGACGCCCGCTCCAGCAGGGCCTGCATGAACGGGGTGATCGCCATTGCAGCGCAGTGCGTCGGCAGCCCCGGCACGACACCGGGTTCCACGAACACCACGAACCCGTGCGGCCGCCCACTGCTGCTGGCCCGATGGGACAGGCCACCGGGAATCCAGATCGCACCCTGTGGGGGAACCACCCACAGGCCGGCTGCAGTCTCCAGCATGATCAAGCCGCGCGTGGCAACCAGCAGCTGTGCCTTCCGGTGCGCATGGAAGGGCATCTGCCAGGCATCTGGAATGGGGTCCAGCCCAAGCACCATCACCGGAAGATCGACACGGTCCGGATAGTCGGGCCCAACCTCGCTCAGCCCCGCAATCGAAATCTCCACGGCGGCGCCTAGGTCCGAGAGGGACGCCGCACAGCACGGTGGCGCTCACTGGTCATCGTGTGCCGACCCCGGTTGGCGCCGGTGCCAGACACAGATCAGTCCCATCAGGACATGGACGATCGGCGTGTCCTTTCCTGCGGGTTCGGTGGTCCGTGGCTGTTCAATCACGCTGACATCCTCTCTTGTTGAGGATGGGAAGCGTATGGGTCAACCCGACAGGCGTCATTCGACAGTTCCGCCAGGTGATTCACCAATCCGGCCATCTCTGTCGACGTGGCCCCAGGGAGGGGAGGGTTCGGCCCAGGATTACAGCGCCGGAACCGTGATCCTCTGCAGGTCGAGCTTGGCCCTCAGAGCGTAGTGCTTGCGGGTGACCGGCACGACGCAGGTCAGGCGAGGATCGACATAGTCCTTGAACAGCGGCGGACGCGGGGAAGACAGGTAGAATCCGCGATCCTGCTTGACCGCCGCCGGCAGCAGAACCTCGCTGAGGTCGCTGTCGGAGGCATCGGTGACGAGGCAGGGCGCATGGCTGAACCCGAGCCGGCGCAGCAGGTACAGGCGATGGGAGCCATTGGTCAGCACCATGCGCCTGCCGAACCGGGTGGCGCTGATCAGGTTGTCACTGAAACCCAGATAGATGACGACGGCGTGGCTGGCTGCGCCGAACGGCTCGTAGTCGGCGATGGCAGCCGGATCGAGGGTCGCCACATCGAGGAAGCGCAGGTCGTTCGAGGTGGACGCGAAGGTGTAGCTGCCATCGGACTGGGTGAAGCGCACTTCCGGATGTGCATGGCTGCCGCTGCGCGCGACAAGCTGCATGACCTCCTGCGCGCTGGGCGAGGCGGTCAGGGATGCCGCCAACTGATCGATGTGACGCAGGTTGATGCACTCCTGGAAGATCACCAGTCGATCGATCTCGACCATCTGCCAACTGCGTGGCAGAACACTCGTCATGCGGTGCATCGAGGGTTGCCGCAGCGCCTGCTCAGCCAGCGGCAGCATCTCATCCGGTAACGCATGGACATTGATGGCGTCGGCCTCACCGGCTTCCTCCTGCTGTAGCTTGGGCACCTCGGCACGTGCCGTCCGCCATTCCTCCACCAGCGCAGCCTCGTCGAAGCGTCCCGGTGGGCAACGCTCCCGTACGAAACGGATGAACTTCGGCAAGGGAAACATCCCTTTCAGCAGAAGCGTGGGATCCAGGCCGTCGTCTCTGATCTCGCTGCTCATCCCTCTCGCCTCTCGTAGGTCATATCGACAACGGGCCACTGGCGTCATTCGTCACGCCAAAATAATATGTTATATCGTAACATTTAGGTGCCTTGGCGGCAATCGCCCTGCAATGTCGCGGCGATGGTGGCTTGGCTGCTCCGTATCCAATGCAACGCGATCCAACGCAATGCGCGGGTACATCCACTGACGATAGGAGATGTTCATGAACGAGCTGATTGAGCTGGGTGTAGTGGCAGGACAGCAGAACCCTGAGGATCAGGGTGTGGGTGGCGAACTGATCGAGCTGGGCTCGGTGGTTTCGGAAACGAAGGCGCACAACCACGGCACGTTGTGGGATGGCGTGTTCCCGACCACGTCGCCCTGATCTTCCGCACAACGTCGCATCTGCGGTGCATGCCCTGCATGCACCGCTTCTCCGGTTCCGCGCAGGAGCGCATGATGGAGCAGGCAGCCGCCCCGTACTTCCTGTCAAAGCACGCGCACGTCTGTGTCACCGGCGATGCCATGGTGATCCTGGACCAGGCCACGGGTAAGTATCTTTCCCTTGAAAGGCGCGGCGCCGCGGGCCTTGGCCACCTCATTCTCGATTGGCCGCTGCGGCCCGATGGCGCAAGCATACCCACGCTTCTGCAGGCCCTGCTCGACCGCCGCTTGATCACCGCGGACCCGCTGCTGGGCAAATCCGCCGCCAGCCCTGCCATTACGCTGCCACGGTACTGGGTGCGCGAGGGCGCACCTCGCGGCCGTCCACCGATCATGGCTCGGGACCTGCGTCGTTTCATTGTCTCGTGTGCCCATGCCGCCTGCAGCAGAACATTCCTTCCTTTCAGTGCCACGGTGTCTGCCGAGCGCCGTCGAGCGGATCACCACCACGGCACGCATGTGAGCATTGAAGAACTGGCGTCGCGGGTCCGGGTGTTCGACTGGCTACGACCCCTGGCCTTCAGGAAAACTGATGAGTGCTTTCTCTACTGCCTGGCGATGCGCGAGTTCCTGTCGAAGTACGGCATCGTGCCGCGCTGGGTGTTCGCGGTCAGAACCCAGCCGTTCGCCGCGCACTGCTGGTTGCAGCACGGCGATCACGTGCTGACCGACATTCCCTTCAACCTGCGCCGGATGGTTCCCATTCTGGTGCTGTAACGAAACCTGCCATGTACCGATACATCGCCGTGCTTTGGAACACCCGCTCGGAATCCGCGACGGCGCAGGCGGAACGGATCGTGGAAAGGATCGGCGCCAGGCTGCCCGGCATCGCCTGCGTGATGAACGGCAATGGCGCAGCGATCCATGCGCAGAGTGACAACCACGGCTACTTCGAATGCCGCCGTGCGAACTCCCTGGTAGTACTCGGCAAGCTGTTCCACAAGGATTTCGGCGCAGGCAAAGTGCCTGGGTGCGTTAACCTGGATGCCGAAACGGCGGACGACGCCTGCAGCAGCCAGGGGCGCAGCATCGTCGAACGGTGCTGGGGCCGCTACGTGGCGCTGGGCTTCCAGCAGGAAACTTCGAGCTGGTTCGTCCTGCGCGATCCCACTGCGGAGATCCCGTGCTACATGACCACAGTGGGTCAGCTGACGCTGGTCTTCTCCAACATGGAAGACTGCCTGATGCTGGGCCTGCGCGATTTCAGCGTCGACTGGTCCTTCCTGTCGTACTCGCTGCTGTACCCGTTTCGTGATGGCCTGCAGACCGGCTTCCAGGAGGTCACGGCGGTCGAAGCGGGCGAGGCGGTTTCAATTCGTGATGGTGAGCCGGTGGGCCGGTACTGCCCGTGGGACGTGGTGCGGCTTGCCCGCGACCAACCGATCGAGGATCTGGAAGAGGCCGTGTCGCTGGCCCGTACCACGCTGCTGGGGTGCATCGGCGCACTGGCCAGCCAGCACCGACGCATCCAGCTGCAGCTGTCGGGTGGACTGGATTCGTCGATCATCCTGGCCGGCTTGCTGCATGCACCGTCAGCACCGGAGGTGACATGCATCCATCACTACGATGACGGCATTGGCGCCGACGAACGGATGTTCGCGCGGATGGCGGTGCAGGGGGCTGCTGAATCCTCGGGCAGGCGCTGCGAATTCATCGAGTACCGGCGGCAGCCACACTGCGCGCTGGAAGAGATGATGGCCTTCCCGCGCACGGCTCGGCCGGCGCATTGCTCAGGCTATCTGCTCCATCGCCATGACGTGGACTTCGACGGCAACACCGTGCAGTTCACCGGCGTCGGCGGCGACGCGGTGTTCCTGCGCTTCAAGGGCAACGCCGCTGCGATCGACTACGCCTGGCGACGCGGCATCGACCGGACGTTCTTTCGCGTGGCGTTCGAAACCGCGCAGTCTGGCGATTCTCTGTACGGTGTACTGAAGGACGCGGCCGTGCATGGCCTGCTGAAGCGACCGGGCAGCATCAATGGCCGTTGGGGCAAGCCCTGCCCATGGGTGCGGGTGGATCTGTCCGAACAGGACGGTCTGCAGCCGGCCTGGTTGCGGCATGCGCAGGCGCAGGGCCATCGCGTATCACCCTACAAGCTGGCCCATATCGGCCGGATGGTGTTCCCGACCAGCGTCCTTGATCCGTTCGAAGGCGTCGGCCACTGGCATGGTGTATCGCCGATCAGTGCGCAGCCGCTTGTTGAACTGTTCGCGCGCATTCCGCTGCACCTGCTCATCGCAGACGCAGAAGACCGCACCATCGCGCGGCGTGCAATGAAGGGACTGTTACCGGATGCGCTGCTGTCGCGGAAGGTGAAATCCTATCTGGATGATCACTCCGTGGCGGTCACCCAGGGGCACCAGCAGTTCATCAGGAATCTGCTGGTTGACGGCATGCTGGCCAAGCGCGGCTATCTCGACAGCGCGCTGGCCGATGCGGGCATCCAGCAGGTCAGCCCGGACCACTCGTCGCAGGTGCTCGGCATCTTCGGCCCGCAGATCAACATCGAGGCGTGGCTGCGGCGCTGGTCAGGCGGGCATGGCCCGCAGGCGGCCGCAGTGGCCTAGGCGCTGCGGCTCACTTCTTCCAGGTAAAGGCTCTCAAGATCGTTCGCGGTGATCGTGCTGGCATCCAGCGTCCTGCGCAGGCGACCGGCCCGCATCAGGCCGATCGTGGTCGCCACCTCACGGGCACGGAACAGATCGTGGGTGGCCATCAGGATCGCCGTGCCGCGATCGCGTTCCCGCACGATCAACTCATGGAATTCGGCTGACGCCGTTGGGTCCAGGCCCGAGGTGGGTTCATCCAGCAACAGGGCCCTGGCTTCCTTGACGATGGCCAGTGCGATGCCGACCTTCTGCCGCATGCCCTTGGAATAGAGGCCCACGCGTCGCCCGAATGCGTCGGTCGCCAGGCCGGCGGACCGGAGTGCGTCCTTCAACCGCGCTGGCGAGCGTTCCTCGACACCGGCCAGGCGGGCGAAGTAGTCCAGATTCTCGTAGCCGGTCAGCTCGTCGTACAGCGCCACGGTCTCGGGGATGTACAGCAGCCGCCGGCGTACCTCCTGCGGCTGCTGGTGCGCACTGAGACCGTCCACTTCGGCCGCACCGGAGGTGGGTTTCAGAAAGCCAAGGAACAGCTTGATGGTGGTCGACTTGCCGGCGCCGTTGGCGCCCAGCAGGCAGAAGATCTCGCCGGGCTTCACCTCGAAGCTGACGTCATCCAGCGCCCGATGTGCACCGTGTTCCATGACCAGGCTTTTTGCAGACAGCATGTGGACGTCTCCTCAGGGCGTTGCCAGCCGGCTGCGCAATGCACCGGCTGCAAGCAGGACAAGCAGGGTGGCAATGATCAGTGCGGCGAGATCGGCCAGGACACCACGTTGGGCGACGCCGGCTGTTTCGTGGAACTGGAAGCGGGGCAGGGTGTCGTACTCTTCGAAGGTCTGCGGCGCGTCACGATCCAGATAGGCCTTGTGCAACAGCCGCCGCGCCTGCCAGAAGGAGTGGACCTGTCCCTGGAAGTCGAGCGCGCGGTCGGCATCCGAGCCTGCGATGCGGTCGAGCGCGTCCTGTGTCGCGACGGCCGGCAGCAGCAGCCGCACCTTGTCCAGAACCTGGCGATGTGCGGCCTCGGCCTGCGCATGCGAGGCGATCAGGCGTTCCAGTTCCCGGTCAGCTGCAACCCGATCGGCGTAGGCCTCGCGCACAGTGTCGGAGATGACGGGGGACGGCGAATTCACTGGCGCCGACGTCGCATGCTCGCGCCGCTGGCGCGTGGCGATGTCGGACTGCATCGCCTTTACTTCGGTGGCGAACTGCATCTGTGACGGCGGCGGCGCGATCAGATTCACCGTGGCCAGCGCCAGCGACGGCGCCATGACCACGATCAGCAGCCACAGCGCGCCGGCGGCGATGGCCGCCTCGGTGGTGCGCCGGGCAAGGCAGCCGATCAGCAGTGCAAGGGCCAGCCAGAACGCGCCGTACAGGAGGACGGTCAGGGCCAGCATGGCCAGGCCCGCAGGACTGCGCGCGCCGGCCCCGATCGCCACCGCCAGGAGGATGGCCAGTGCGGGCAGCAGCACCATCAGGCCACGGGCCAGCACCTTGACCACCAGCAGGCGCGTTGCCGACACCGGCTGTGACAGCACCAGCGCCGCGATGCCGCGCTCGCGCTCACGGGACCACAGATCGTGGGTGGCCACGAGAATGACCAGCGGCAGCAGGAAGACGATGACGAAGGCGAGGTCGAACCGTCCCGCAGCCCGTGCCGCTGGATTGCCGATGTCGGCCCAGACGTGCTTGAGCAGCAGGGTCGGATCGCCCAGCGCGACCACATCGGCGGTGTAGGGGTAGGCGTCTGCCTGGCCGATCGACAGCGTTGCCATGGCGGCGGGCGCCAGCACCGGCTGGGCGCGGGGCAGCACCGAGGGCGCCTTGCCGACGAATGCCCGGCTGCGTTCCTTCGTCTGTTGTTCTTCCTGCTTGATCAGGGCGATGGCCGCCTCGCGCTGGTCCACCCACGCGCGGCCGTTCCACGCGGCGTAGGCACCCAGCCCGAGCAGCAGGACAAGCAGCACCGGCAGCGCTCGATCGCGCAGCAATCGGCGGATCTCATAGCGGGCAATCGACACAACGTTCATGGCGATCTCCCCAGCTTCCGTGCGGAGATGAGCACCACCACGCAACCCAGCATCAGCCAGGCCAGCAGAATGACGAGATTTCCGCGCTGCGCGGCAGCGGTACCGGCCAGGGTCTGTTGCGGCGGCCGGTAGTGCACTGAACGGGTGATGCCGGCGATGTCGGCCACGTGCTTCCCGCCTTGTGGTGCCTTGTGCAGTTTCACTTCCTGGTTGAGTGCCTGGATCAACCGATAACGGTAGTCCTCCACGCCGCGCAGGAACGCCAGATGCGCCGGGAAATCCGTGCCGGCGAAGGCGCGCGACCAGGACTGCAGCGCCAGCGTCGGCGAGGCAAGGCCAAACAGGCGCTGGGTGGCGTCCTGCTGCTGGTAGGTGGCATGCAGGCGATCGAAATGGCGGTTGTAGACGCGCGTCGAGTTGGCCTCGGCAAACTCCAGCGCCACACCGCGGAAGTTCAGCGGCAGGTCGTCAACGCTGTCGACCCGGTAGCGCGCCATCAACGCCGTGCGCAGGGCATCAAGGCGTTTGTCGGCCGGGTCATGGCCATCCGCGCCGTTCTCCGCTTCTTCGGTCACGCCGGTCCTGAACGCCGGTGCCGAAGGGGTCGGGTACAGGGATTCGGCAACCGCAGGCGCCACCCTCGGCAGCAGCAGTGTGGACACCACCCAGAAGCCGAGCAGCACGACCAGTGACGTCCGTGCCGAGCCGGCAAGTGCCGACACCCCCACGGTAAGTGCACAGAACACCAGCAGATAGAGCAGGTAGGCGGCCGCCAGTGCGAGCAGGGCGGCAAGATCCGTGGCGTCGCCGTACTGGATGGACAGCCCCGGAAGACTGATCAGCAGCATGGCCATCACCAGCAGCAGCGAGGCGGCCGCCAGGGCAATCAAGCGTCCACAGATCAGCACGCCGGCCGAGGCGCCGGTGCCGAGTTCCTGGCGCAGCGTCTCGCGGGCCACATCGCCGGACAGTGTGGCGAACCCGGCCAGGATGATCAGCAGCGGCGCCACCACCTGCAGCGCCCACGCCGCAGAGAAACCCTCGAAACGGCTGAGTGCGGTGCCACCATCCACGGCACGGTGCCGGGCCGGGTTCTGCGCGTGGCCCTCGATGAACACCGAGGTTCCCAGGTAGTCCGTCAGCCCCGGGTCCAGTGCAGCCAGGGGCCGCACAGGGGCAGCAATGGCACGCCCCACATGTGCGGCGCTATGCGGGTCGATTGTGCCCTGGCTGTCCCAGAGCCGCGCCTCTTCCTCGCTCATTGCCTGGCGCTCCTGCGCCTGCAGGGTCAGGCGTGCAGCACCACTGAGCACCGATGCTCCCGCAATCAGCAACAGGGCAAGGGCGAGCCACAGCACGCGCCGCTCGCGCCACATCAGCGTGAGCTGGGTTGCCGCAACAGCAAACGCCTGCTGGATGGCCATGACGGACCGGGACAGGGCAGGGGCTTCGGCGCGCATGGCGGCTTACCAGCGGTGCGTCAGCGTCATGGACAGGAAGCGACCCAGCGCTGTTGCATTGGTGGGGTCATAGCCGGTGTTGATGCTGTTGACGATGAACGGCGGATCCCGGTCGAACAGGTTCTGCACGTTGAACGCAAGCGATGTGCCACGCTGCGGGTCCGCCGATGCACCGAAGTGGTAGGCGAGGTTCAGATCTACGGTCGTCCAGGAGCTGACGTGGGGCCGGGCGACATTGGCGGGGTCGCGATAACTGTCCACGTAGTTCACGAAGATCCCCGCCGCGGCCTGCTGCCGGCTCAGCGCGATGCCACCGCGCATCTTGAGGTCCACCGGGTAGTACACCGAATTCACCGCATCCACCTCGGGCGACGTACTGGTCACGCGCCGCTTCGACTCGATGATGTACTGCCCGGCCAGGTTCAGCCCGATGTGGGTCTGGCCGGCATCGAAGCCATAGGATCCGCTGAAGTCGACACCACGCTGCCGGGTGAAGGCGTTGTTGCGGAAGCGGTTGTCGAGGATCACCTGGCTGTTGGTTTCGTCCATGCCTGGCGGCAACGCATACGGCCCCACGCGCGAGACGAACAGACCCAGCCCCGATACGCCCAGCTGGCGTGCCTGCTGGATCTGCTGCTGCGTGGGATTGGTGGTCAGGATGTCTGCGTAAGGTGCGGTGGACTGCAGGAACAGCGACGGGAAGCTGCCGCCGAAGCCGCTGCCGATACGGTCGGCGTATTCGATGTGGTAGTAGTTCGCATCGATCTTGAGCCCCGGCAGCGACGGCGGCGCGAACGAGAAACCGCCGGTCCAGGTCTTGGCCCGTTCGGGGCCCAGATCGGGATTGCCATTGGAGAGCATCATCAGGATGGTGTTGCCATTGGCTGCACTCGGGTTGGGCACGTTCGCCACCACCACGGTGTTGTTCAACTGCATGTCCTGGTACACCGGCGCCCGGTAGGAGCGGCCGTAGCTGGTACGGAACGAAAGCCCCTGGGTCGCCTCCCACAGCAGGCCGAACTTGGGGTTCAGCGTGGAACCGAAATCGCTGTAGTCGTCATAGCGCGCTGCGGCGGTCAGGGACAGGCTGCGCACGCCCGGCAGATCCTTCAGCAGCGGAACGTTGAGCTCGGCAAAAGCGGACCTCACGGTACGCTGCAGGTCGAGTGGCTTTTCCAGGCCGCGGTGATCGATCAGTTCATAGCCATCGCGGCGATAGCCCGCGCCGAATGCCGCGCGAACCCCACCGGCGGGCAGGCTGAACAGCTCACCGTCGGCGACCAGGTCCAGGTAACGCGATTCGGAGTTCGTATCGGTCGGTGGCGCCGTACTGGCCGAACTGCCGGTGATGGTGGTGCGCTGATAGGACACATCGCTCCTGCCGAACCCGGAATTCAGGCGCGCCTGCCACCCGCGTGGAAGATCCAGGGTGAGTCCCGCGAACAGGTCGAACTGGCGCGTATGCGGGAACAACCGGGTTTCGTCGGCCGTGCCGGAAATGGTGGTGTCCATCTCGCGCTTTGCGAACGAGCCGGTCACGTTCAGGGTCAGCACATCGCTGAGCTGCTGCACGCCGTCCACGTACAGGCTGTGGCGCTTCGAACCGGGGTAGAGGTCGTACGGCTTGACCCGCACGTTCTTCGAGAAATCCTTGTCCACCGCCGGCAGGTTGCTCTGCTTCAGGAACTCGTAGCTGGCCAGCACATGGCCACCATCCCACGACCAGCCTGCCGACTGCGAGGCCTGGTATTCCTCCATGCCGCCGGTGGTCACTGCGCCGTAACGCACAGCGGTCTCATACCCGGTGAAGTCGCGGCGCAGGATGATGTTGACTACACCGCCGACCGCATCGGTGCCATAGATGGCCGAGGCACCATCGGTGAGGATCTCCACGCGTTCCACCGCACTCAGCGGTATCAGCGAGACATCCACGTACTGGTAGCGGTTCGACGAGGTCACGCGATGGCCGTTGATCAGGGTCAACGTGGTGCCGGTTCCCAGGCCGCGCAGGTTGATGGCGGTGCCCTGGCCGAAGTTGTTGCCGGTATCGCGGTCGACGCCAAGGTTGGCGACGTTGGCACCATTGGCGCCACCGCCGAAGTTCTGCGGCAGTTTCTCGAACAGCTGCTGCACGGTGGCCACGCCGGTGCGGTCGATGGCCTCCTTGTCGATCACGATGATCGGCGAGGCGCCTCCGCCAATGGCATCGCGGATGTTGCTGCCGACCACCAGCACCTTGTCCAGGGTGGCGGTCGGCGCCTCGGGTGCTGCGCCTGCGGCCCGCGAGCGCCGGGCATCGCCGGGGTTCTGGGCGATCGCAGGCACGCTGGCCAACAGTGCAGCGGCAATGCTGAGGGCCATGAGCGCGCGTGGCATGGCAGCGGATACGTTCGTCATTCCCCGGTCCATCGATCCCATCCGAAAGTGGCCTGCGACGTGGCTACGTCGCTCCTGAATAGATATGTTATAGCATATCATTCTGGGGTTGAGTCCACGCCGGAACCAGGCCGATGAAGAAGACTGCTGTTCCGCCGCCCGTCGCTGAAATCCTGGGCACGTACTGGAAGGCTGACCGCAGGCTGCTGCTGCTCATCGCCGGCAGTGTCGTGCTGTCCAGCCTGGCCAATGTTGCGGCGCCCTATCTTTTCTCACGCCTGATCGACCGTCTGCCCATCGACGGGGTCGGCGCTCTCGCCGGCGGCTTCCTGCTGTATGCGGTCATGCTTGGCGCTGGCAGCGCCCTGCAGAACACCGTGCAGTACCTGTCGTTCCTCAGCGGCGAGAATCTTGGCTTCATCACCAGTACCCGCTACTTCGCCCGTCTGCTGAAGAAGACCAACAGCTTCTTCCTGGAGTACAACGCCGCCGAGCTGCAGGTTGCAGGGGAGAAAGGCCGTGGCGCGCTGAAGATCGTGGTGCAGCTGGGGCTGGTGGCCTTCATTCCCAGCGCGCTGCAGATCCTGCTGACGCTGATAACGCTGGGTGCGTTGATCAACCTGCAGGTGGTGGCCATCGTGCTGGCTTACGGCACGGTAGCCGTCACGCTTTCCGCCATCGCTACCCGGCGCGCACGCATCCATCGCGAAGCTGCGGTCGAGGCCGGCCAGCAGAACGCGCGCTTCGTCGGCAATGCCATGAATGCCATGGAGACGCTGCGCCAGTTCGGCGGCAGCGCCTGGATGGTGCAGCGCTTCGAGCAGAAGGCCCAGGAGGTGCGCGACAGCTGGCGCGCCTACGTACTGCAGCGGATCGGCTTCATTGCGCTGCTGGGCATCGGCCTGGCGGTCGAGTTCATCGTTACCTTCCATCTGTTGCTGCCGCGCTACCAGAGCGGCGGTCTGAGCGTCGGCGACATCGTCCTGTTCAATCTGCTGCTGCTCCAGCTCAACATGCCGTTCGAGATGATCGCCCGTTCGATCGATGACGTCGCGCGCTCGTGGAGCATGCTGGCTCCGCTTTCCACCTTGTGGGCGGCGCCCGAGGAGCAGCAGGTGGCCGATGCCCAGCGCTTCGCCGGGGAAAGCGGTGGCCTGGAGTTCCAGCAGGTCAGCCACCGCTATGGCAACGGTCGCGGGGTAAGCGATGTGTCCTTCGAGGCCAAACGTGGCGGCATCAATTTCCTGATCGGGCCGACCGGGGCAGGGAAGTCGACGCTGTTCAAGCTCGCCCTGAAATCGATCGATCCCCAGCGTGGCCGGATCCTGGTCGATGGGCTTGACCTGTCCCGGATCGACCGTGCGGCCTGGCATGCCGCTGTCGCGGCGGTTCCGCAGGATGTCATCCTGCTCAACGAAAGCCTGGCCGACAACATCCTGTTGGGGCGCGCACGCGATGATGATCGGCTGCAGCGTGCCGCACGCAAGGCTGCGATCCTGCCGTTGATCGAGGCGCTGCCTGAGGGCCTTGAAACCACCGTGGGCGAGCGGGGCCTGAAGTTGTCCGGTGGGGAACGCCAACGCATCGCGATTGCCCGTGCACTGTATGGCGAGCCGGCGATCCTGTTTCTGGACGAGGCCAGCTCCGCGCTGGATGAGGCCACTGAACGCGAGATCATGGACCATATCCGCGCACTGGCGAACGATGTAACCGTGGTGGCCATCACCCATCGGCGGGGCATCGTGAGCCCGACTGACCGGGTGATTGATCTCGGGGGCGATGCTTAGGGCCAGGAGGCGCTCCGCAGCCAGCGTGTTCGTCTCGACAATCGGCTATCGTGTGCGCTCTTTCCTGATCGCCCTTCAAGCGCCAACGCATGGAAGCCACTTCGATGACCGTTCGAAACAGACGTTGGTTTCATGCCCTCGTTGTGTCCGTCGTACTCCTTGGTACCGGATGCACGGGTGGGAAGTCGCCATCGAAGGAACCGGGAGCAGAGATCGACGAGGTTGCGCAGACCCTGATCGAGCAGCCCTTGCTGCACTCGGCTTCCATCGGCGTGGTGTACCGGGGCAGGACCTTCATCCGCCATCGCGGCGATATGGTGGCCGGTACAGCCGGCGCGCCGACCGATGCCACGCTCTATGAGATCGGCTCACTGAGCAAGACGTTGGCCGGCACCTTGATGGCCAATGCGGTGCTGGAAGGCAGGGTGGGCCTGGAGGATGACGTTCGCACGTACCTGCAGGGCGACTATCCCAACCTGCAGTACCAGGGCCAACCCATCCGCGTCCGCCACCTGCTGTCGCACACCAGTGGCCTGCCGAACATGCTGCCGGAGCGCGCGAACACGGTACTGGAGGACTTTACCGATCACCGCACGCCGGGCGAGCTCAATGCGCTCTACGCGCACTACGGCAAGCCGGATTTCCTCCGGGACCTGCACGCCGTACAGATTCCGCGGATGCCAGGGAAGGAGTACGCCTACTCCAGCGCAGGGACCGAGCTGGCGGCGCATGTTCTGGAGGTGGCCTACAAGACCGACTACGCGTCACTGCTGCGTGGCTTCTTCAGCGACTCCGCGGCGATGACCGGCCTCCGGATCAGGCTGGATGATGCCGAAGCGCCGCGGTTGGCGGCCGGCTATCACAGCGACAACCCCGTACCGACCACGCCGATGCCGCAGTTGCCATGGGGCGCTTCCGGAAACGTCAAAGCAACCGTCCCGGACATGGTGAAGTACCTTCAGTTCCAACTGGCCAATGGGCCGGTGGTAAAGGAATCGCATCGCGCCCTGGCCAGATTCGACGACGAGTTCAGCATCGGCTACTTCTGGAACATCGTCGCCGGCGATCGCCAGAAGGGCGTCTACTATGCCCATCACGGTGGCGTACCGCGCTCACAGTGCTACATCTACATCATGCCCGAGCACGATCTGGGCATCTTCGTGATCACCAATCAGAGTGGCGACCAGACCGCGCATGCCATGGAAGCGGCGATCGATGCCCTGGTCGGGAAGATTGCTGCAGGCAAGACCCCATAGTCCGGGGGGCGCCCGGCAGCCCCCGACTAGAGCAGCAACAGTGCCCCGATCAGCGCAGGCGGCATCACCAGCGCGCCCACGCGCAGGAAGTCGAGCGCGCTGACATGCTCGCCCTCGCGGCGCAGTGCCACCAGCCACAGCATCGTGGCCAACGAGCCGGTCACCGACAGGTTGGGGCCCAGGTCCACGCCGACCAGCAATGCGGCGCGGGTCTGTGCCGGCAGATCGGCCATCTGGCCCAGCGAGCCTGCGGCCAGGCCGACCGGCAGATTGTTGGCCACGTTGCTCAGCAATGCCGCCGCGCCACCGGCCATCCAGCTGGCCCGGTGAGACGATGCCTGCGCCACGGCCTGCAGCGCGCTGGCCGCCGTCTGGATGACACCGGTCTGTGCCACCGCTTCCACCAGCACGAACAGGCCAGCCACCAGCGGCAGTACGCCCCATGACACATGGCGCAGCAGCGGCAACGGACTGCGCCGCTGGCGCATCGCCACCACTGCCACACTCAGCGTGCCTGCGCAGAACGTGGCCAGGCCGAGCGGGCCGTTCAGTGCGGAGGTCACCAGCAGCACGGTGCCGGTGAACAGCACGCCCAGAGCGCTGAGCCGGCCGCCTTTGGTCAGCGGGCGATGCGCCGGCGCCGCCACCAGCGGCTGCGCGATCTCGCGCCGATGCACCCAGCGCAGCACCAGATAGGTGGCGCCGATCGCGGCCAGTGACGGCATCGCGAACTGTGCCAGCCACTGCATCAAGGGCGGCATGTGCTGGCCGTACACCACCAGGTTGGCCGGGTTGGAAATGGGCAGCACGAAGCTGGCCGCATTGGCGATGAAGGCGCAGACGAACAGATAGGGCAGGGGGTTGGCACGGGCGGCCTTGCAGGCGGCGTAGACCGCCGGGGTCAGCACCACCGCCGTGGCATCGTTGGAAAGGAACACGGTCACCAGCGTGCCGACCAGGAACACCAGGTCGAACAGGCGTCGTCCCGAACCACCCGCATGGCGGACCGCGTACAACGCCAGCCAGTCGAACAGGCCTTCGCGCCGGGCCAGCTCGGCCAGCACCATCATGCCGACCAGGAACAGATAGACATCGCGGCCCTCGGCCACCGCGTGCAAGGTCGTGCCGAACGACATCGCTCCCAGCAGTGGAAGCAGAAGGGCAGCCCCCAGTGCCCACACGTACTCCGGAATGCGGAATGGCCGGAACAGCAGGCCTACGGTGGCAACGGCCACGGCCGCCCAGATGAGGAAAGAGGAGTAGGAAGCGAGCATCGGGCGGGGTGTCTCAGCGGCGCCGACGCGTACCTCGCAGGAACGCGCCCGCTGCAATCACGGCAGTTCGGGGAAGGCGGCATCATACTCCGTGAGCCGCGCCCGAGCTGTGGAGCCCAGTCCATGCTCGTCTGCTTGCCGCCTGCCCCCCGGCACCCACGCTCCGCGAACGTTTTCTTCGGGCGCTCTTCACCGTCGCTCCGCTTAGAGTGAAGGCCACTCAAAGTGTCACGCATGGAATCAACGATGTCCGAATACCGGGACTGGATCTTCAATGCCAACGGCCGAACCCTGGTGGCCCGGGTGGAGCTGGATGGCGACGGCGGCGGCACCATCAACCGCTACCAGTTGACTCCGGGGCCCGCGCAGTCCGGGCTGTGCATCAAGGTAGCCTCGCAGGCCGAAGCCGCAAAGAAGCTCGAAACCGAGGTGGAGAAGCTGCTCGGCCCAGAGTGGTGAAGAGGGCTTCGCTACAGCAGAAGCGTTGAGAGGTCGCCAGCGCAACTCCGCAATCTCAGCCCATGCGACGGCCGACCGTATTCTTCCGGCCATGCATTCCCCCTCCAGCCCTCCCGATTTCATGACCGCTACCCGGCCCTCCGGCTGGGTGCAGAGCGGTGACCGCTGGGACCTGTGGTGGAACGACCGCTGCGTGGCCAGCGTCGTGCCGCATGCCGTGCTCGGTGTCCGCCTGTTCCTCGACACGCGGAAATCACCCCAGCCCAAGGTCGTGGCCGCCGTGAATGCTCGCCAGGCCAAGCGCTACGCCGAACGATGGTGCGCCGCCCGGCTCTGCCCGCAGTTGCGGCTGCGCGATGCGGTGGCGCGGCTGGTAGATAAAGGTACTCCATCACCTCCGGCACCCACGCGGGAACAACGGCAGCAGGCCCGCCGTCTGGCGGAGGCCGGGGCGGGGGAGATGGGACGGATCAAGGCGGCGCTGGCGCCGCGGCCCCCGGCGATGCTGGCCAGGCCCGAGGTGCCGGGGCGGGGTGGAGCCTGGTCGATACCAGGCCAGGCTCCGTCAACCCGGCGGCCGGAAGGGAGTGCGTTCCCGGCCAAGGCTACGCCGAAAGTTCCTCGCGCACGATCCTTGCCCCTTCGCTGAGCGCACGCAGCTTGCCCCGTGCCACTTCACGGGCCAGTGGCGCCATGCCGCAGTTGGTGCTCGGGTAGAGCTTGTCGGCATCCACGAACTGCAGCGCCTTGCGCAGGGTGCTGGCCACGTCTTCAGCCGTCTCCACCGTGCTGGAAGCCACATCGATGGCGCCCACCATCACCTTCTTGCCGCGCACCAGCTCGATCAGGTCGATCGGCACGTGCGAGTTGTGGCATTCCAGCGAGATGATGTCGAGGTTGGAGGTCTGCAGCTTCGGGAACGACTCTTCATACTGGCGCCACTCCGAGCCCAGCGTCTGCTTCCAGTCGGTGTTGGCCTTGATGCCGTAGCCGTAGCAGATGTGCACGGCGGTCTCGCACTTCAGTCCTTCGATCGCACGCTCCAGTGCGGCCACGCCCCAGTCGTTCACTTCGTCGAAGAACACGTTGAAGGCGGGCTCGTCGAACTGGATGATGTCGACGCCAGCGGCTTCCAGCTCCTTCGCTTCCTCGTTGAGGATCTTCGCGAATTCCCAGGCCAGCTTCTCTCGGCTCTTGTAATGCGCGTCGTACAGGGTGTCGATCATGGTCATCGGCCCGGGCAGTGCCCATTTGATCGGCTGCGTGGTCTGCCGGCGCAGGAACTTCGCATCCTCCACGAACACCGGCTTCGGGCGGCTCACGGCACCGACCACGGTCGGCACGCTGGCGTCGTAGCGGTTGCGGATGCGCACGGTTTCGCGCTTCTCGAAATCGACGCCGTTGAGGTGCTCGATGAACGTGGTAACGAAGTGCTGCCGGGTCTGCTCACCGTCGCTGACGATATCGATGCCGGCGTGCTGCTGTTCCTGCAGGGACAGGCGCAGGGCATCCTGCTTGCCTTCGGTCAAGCTTTCATCCTGCAGTTTCCAGGGCGACCAGAGCTTTTCGGGCTCCGCCAGCCAGGAGGGCTTGGGCAGGCTGCCGGCGGTGGAGGTGGGGAGCAGTTTCTTCGTCGACATTGCGTTCTGTGTCCTGGGGCGAATGGGGAATCGGTGGATCAGCGGGCAGCCCACTGCTCAAGCACGGCGCGATACGGCTTGATGAAGTGCTCTTCGGTGAATTTGCCCTGCTTGACCGCCAGCTGGCTGCGCTCTTCGCGGTCGTAGACGATGCGGGTGGAGGAGTAGTCCTGGTGCTTCAGGCTGGGCTGATAGACCTTGCCGGCCACGGAATTGGCGTTGTAGATCTCCGGCCGGTAGATCTTCTGGAATGCCTCCATCGTGCTGATGGTGCCGATCAGCTCCAGGTTCGAGTAGTCGCCCAGCAGGTCGCCCTGGAAGTAGAACGCCAGCGGCGCGACGCTGCCCGGCGGCATGAAATAGCGCACCTGCAGGCCCATCTTGTCGAAGTACTGGTCGGTGGGGGAGAACTCGCCCTGGCGATACTCCACGCCCAGGATGGGATGGTGGTTCTCGGTACGATGGTAGGTCTTGCTGCTGGAGACGCTGATGCAGATCACCGGCCCCTTGCTGAAATTGGCGCGGTAGGCCTCCGATTCCAGGAAGTGCTGGAACAGCTTGCCGTGAAGATCACCGAAGCCTTCCGGAATGCCGAAGGTGGCCTTTCCCTCGTTGCTGGCCGGCAGTACCACGCTGAAGTCGTAGTCGCGCACATAGGACGAGAAGTTGTTGCCGACGATGCCCTCGGTGCGCGCGCCGGTGTGCGTGTCGACGATGGTCGGGCGCAGCACTTCGATCAGCGGGAACGGATCGCTGCCGTCGGCTCCATCGATGTGCATCTCCACCGAAATGATGTCCAGCTCAACGGCGTAGCGGTCCGCACTCGGGTTGTCCCAGTGCGCCAGATCGTTGAAGCGGTTGTTGATCATGCTGATCGTGTTGCGCAGGTTCTCCTGGCGGGACTCGCCGCGAGCCAGGTTGGCGAAGTTGGTGGTGATGCGCGTGCCGTCAGCGGGCTGGTAGTCCTCGTTGAAAGGGATGCGCGTGATGCTGAAGGTGAAGTTCTCGGTCGTCATGGGCGGCGTTCCGGGTTGCGGGGGTGACATCCGAATGCGGGTCGCTGGCATTCGGCATTCAAAGGACTGCAGCGGTCTCGGCAGTGGCAGGCGCTGCGCGATGGGACAGGGCAAGCAGGGGCAGTGCCCGCTGCACTGCCAGCCGTGCGCGCTGGATCAGGGCCTCGTTGTGCACGCGGCCCTCGGCGAAATCGCGGTCGGTGGCGTAGACGCCGAGGGGCAGGGTGCGCGCCTGGAAGAAGCTGAAGAGCGGCCGCAGCTGATGATCGATCACCAGTGCGTGGCGCTCGCTGCCGCCGGTGGCGGCCAGCAGGATGGGGGTGTCGACCAGCGCATCCTGGTGGATGAAATCGAAGAAGTGCTTGAACAGGCCGGTGTACGAACCGCGGTAGACCGGCGTGGCCACCACCAGTACGTCTGCCTGTTCAACGGCCACCAGCTGCCGCTCCACAGCCTCGGGCAGCTGCGAGCGCCACAGCGCACCGGCCAGCTGCGGCGCCAGTTCGCCCAGCTCGATCAGGTGCGGCTCGCAGGCAACGTCCTCGCCGATCAGGTCCAGCAGGTACTCTGCCAGGGTTGCAGCCCTGGAGGGGCGCTGCAGTCCGCCTGAAACGGCGACGATACGGAGGGGGCGGGTCATCTGTTCGCTTTCAGCAGGGGAGGGAGCTCCTTCGGGCGATCTGCGGGGCGCAGTCCTGCAGGCCGGCGAGGTGACCGGGCTGGCAGGCAACCGAAGGCATGACCCGATCCTAGTCATGCCCTTCCATGACGTAAAATGGTATTACTTCACCAATCCATGAGCGGTATTCATCGTCATGTTGGAACGGATCCACCTCAGCATCGTGCAGCAGGTCGAGCAACAGGGCTCGCTGACTGCTGCCGCCGGCGTGCTCAACCTGACCCAGTCAGCCCTCAGCCACAGCA
Source organism: Stenotrophomonas sp. TWI1409 (assembly GCF_039673015.1). Taxonomy (NCBI): domain Bacteria; kingdom Pseudomonadati; phylum Pseudomonadota; class Gammaproteobacteria; order Lysobacterales; family Lysobacteraceae; genus Stenotrophomonas; species Stenotrophomonas sp. TWI1409. Next base: position 119,203 of record NZ_JBDJKU010000001.1, on the reverse strand, counting down.
TGAAGAAGCTGGAGCAGCAGCTCGGCACCGATGTCTGGCTGCGCGAAGGCCGCAGCCTGCGCTTGACCCAGGCCGGGCAGTACCTGCTGGCGGTGGCCAACCGCGTGCTGCCGCAGCTGGACCTGGCCGAGGAGCGCCTGGGCCAGTTCGCCCAGGGCGAGCGAGGCGCGCTGCGCATCGGCATGGAATGCCATCCCTGTTACCAGTGGTTGCTGAAGATCGTCTCGCCGTACCTGGCCGCGTGGCCGGACGTGGATGTGGACGTCAAGCAGAAGTTCCAGTTCGGCGGCATCGGCGCGCTGTTCGGCTACGAGATCGACCTGCTGGTCACGCCGGACCCGCTGCTGAAGCCGGGCCTGAAGTTCGTGCCCGTGTTCGACTACGAGCAGGTGCTGGTGGTGGCCAGGAATCACGCCCTGGCCAAGGTGGATCACGTAAAGCCGCGCCAGCTCGGCCAGGAAGTGCTGATCAGCTACCCGGTACCGTTCGAGCGCCTGGATATCTACAACCAGTTCCTGCTGCCGGCGGGCATTTCGCCGCGGCGCCACAAGACCATCGAAACCACCGACATCATGATGCAGATGGTGGCCAGCGGTCGCGGCGTGGCCGCCATGCCGCGTTGGCTGGTGGAGGAATATGCCGCACGCATGGACGTGGTGCCGGTGCGCCTGGGTGCGAAAGGCATTCCCAAGCAGATCTACCTGGGCGCGCGCGAGGCCGATACCGGTATCGACTACCTGCAGGCCTTCGTCGAACTGGCGCGTAACAGCACGCCGGTTGCCGGCAATGCAGGCGGAGCCCGTTGATGCCCGCACCTGGATCGCAGCGGGCGGAAGCCTTCATCAACACGTTTTCGCTGGAAGTGAGCGCCAAGGCCATGCCGGCACTGCGCGCGGAAGCGGATCGCATCGCTCCGGGAACGACGATCTCGATCCCTTACCTGGCGAGCGAGGACGACGACGCCCGGCTGGCGGCCGTGTGCACGGTGCGCGAGCTCGGCTTCGAGCCGATGCCGCATCTCTCTGCCCGCCGTATCGGGTCGCGTGCAGCGCTTGAGCGGTTCCTGGAACGTGCCGCCAACGAAGCCGGGGTAGCGAAGTGCCTGCTTATCGCGGGTGATCTTTCCACGCCCGCAGGTCCGTATGCCGACAGTACTTCGATCATCGAGACCGGCCTTCTTGAGCGTTACGGCATCAAGGTTGTGGCCATCGGCGGGCATCCGGAAGGCCATCCGGTGATGACCGCCGAGGACCGGTGGCACGTGTTGGAACGCAAATGTCAGGCCATCGAGGCGAGAGGCATGGCACCGCTGATCATCACCCAGTTCGCCTTCGATGCCGATATCGTGCTGGCCTGGCTGGATGCGCTGCGCGCCCGTGGCATCACGGTTCCGGTACTGGTGGGCGTGCCGGGCCCGGCCAGCATTGCGCGGCTGGCGCGCTACGCCGCGATGTGCGGCGTGGGTGCCAGTGCATCGATGCTGGCGCGGTACGGCATCTCGATCGGCCGGCTGCTGGGAACGGCAGGGCCGGAGGTGTTCATGGATCGCCTGCTGAGTGGGCTGACGGACGCCCATGGCCCGGTCAGCCCGCACTTCTTCCCGTTCGGTGGCATTGCGCCATCACTGGGCTGGATAGAGCGGTACCGGCGGCGCACGTCGGCCGCCAGCGTTTGATGCTCTATCGATGATCGCGTGGCTGGGCCCTTCAGCCCGGCAGTTCGCACTTCATCTTGCCGTCCACGTAGTACGGCTTGGGTACGTTCGGGTTCTCGCTGGTCTTCTCGAAGACCACCTCGAAGGAAGCCGCATCGGGCGAGCCCTTGCGGTCGGTGCACGCGTCCTGCAGCTTCTTCTTGACCGCCGCGATGCCCGCATCGCGATTGGCACCGTCGGCGCTGTTGGTCAGGTTCACGGTTTCGGCCGAGGCCAGTGGGCTCAGTGCAAGCAGGCAGCCGGTCAACATCAGGGTGTGCAGTCTGGTCATGCCGCGTACCTCATGGGTCTCCAATGAGGCTCCAGCATAGAGCGGGGCTGTTAACGGCCTGTGGCCGCCCCGGCTTCGGGGCCGGTTCTCCCGCATTCGTCGTCGAACACGGGAGTCTGGTCGGATGCCTCCCCTTGGCCCGGCGTGTTCGGCTAGGCTGCAGCGACTGACCGCAAGGATGAAGGCCCTCATGATCCGCTGGCTGTTCCTCGCGCTTGCCGCGCTGCCGCTCGCTGCCGGGGCCGTGGTCATCCGCCACGACGTGGACGATGCCCGTTACCGGATCGAGGGATCAGAATTTCCCGCCCTGGCCGACATGCCGGGTGAAGGGCAGGGTGTTCTGATCGCCCCGCAGTGGGTGCTGACCGCAGCGCATGCCGCACCGATGAAGGGTATGGGGCAGACCATCGCCATCAACGGCAAGGACTACGGCGTGGAACGTGTGGTCGTGCATCCGGGCTACAGGCGAATGCCGGAAGCCTTGGGCAAGGAAGCACTGGCCACGGGGAGCCCGGCGAAGATCCATGCGTTCCTGGCCGGATCGGATGACATTGCGCTGATCAGGCTCACGGCCCCCGTGAACGATGTGCAGCCCGTGTCGCTCTATCGCGGCAGTGCCGAGGTCACGCAGGTCGCCGCCTTGATCGGAAAGGGCGCCACTGGCAATGGGGCGATTGGACTGGTGCCGGGCGGGCCGCATCGCACATCGCTGCGGCGCGCATACAACGCCATTACCGGTGGCAATGATCGCTACCTCTGGTATCGGTTCGATGCCCCGCCACAGGGCCTGCCGCTTGAAGGCGTGCTCGGAAACGGGGACAGCGGCGGCCCATTGCTGATCAAGGATCACGGCGTCTGGCAGCTGGTGGGGCTGGGCTCCTGGATCACCGCCGTTCCCGAGCATGCCCTTGAGGCCGGCTTCTACGGGCAGGTGGTGCACAACGTTCGGGTATCGCGCTATGTGGGTTGGATCGAGAGCGTCCTGAATGCGCCCGATTACCGCCCAGTAACACCCGAAGACTGACAGCTGTCACTGGCTGCAACCCGGGCGGAAGCGAATAGTGAGCGCCAAGGCGAGGGCACCTCGCCACCAACCACCAAGGCGACCGCTCATGAACATGCTCCAGCAACTCACTTCGCAGACGCCGATCTGGGTCTGGCTGCTCCTGGCGTTCCTGGTTACGCGTGGCATGGCCGCCATGAAACCGGGTGAGACTTCGTTGCAGAAGCTGGCGATCGTGCCCGTCCTGTTTGCTGTGTGGGGCGCGTGGTCGATCAGTCATCGCTTCGGCGCGTCGCTGACCGCCTGGGGCGAGTGGTTGGCCGGCATCGGCACCGGCGCGGCACTGGGATGGCTGCTGCTGGGCCACGTGAAGCTGACCCTGGATGGCGCCACCGGAACGCTCTGGCGCAACGCGGACTACAGCGTGTTGCCCCTGCTGCTGCTCGCGTTCCTGGTGAAGTACGGTTTCGAAGTCGCATTCGCGGTGTCGCCGCCATTGATCGCCAATGCCGGCGCCAGTGCGGCCTACCTGCTGCTGTCAGGGGGCTTCACCGGCCTCTTCATTGGCAAGTACTGCCGCTATCTGGCCTCGTTGCGACTGGACGCGGCGGCGAAAGGGTGGAAAGCGGCAACCTGAACCTCATTTGCGTGTGACGCGTCACGCTAATGCTGGTTTCAGTGGCACGGGCAGGAAGGTGCGCCGCCACTGGCGGGGCCCCCAGCTCAGCATGCTGGTAGCGGGCATCGTTCCTGATGCCCGCTGCCCAAAGCCGCATCATTTCGGCATCAGTACAGTGTCGATCACGTGGATCACGCCATTGGACTGGCCTACATCAGCAATGCTGATGCCCGCTTTGCCTCCCTTGGCATCGATAACCCACAGCTTGCCTTCGTGGAGAGAGATCGTAAGTGGTTCGCCCTGCACGGTCTTCAGCGTCGCCTTCCCGCCATGCTTCCTGGCGTCTGCAACGAGCTGCGCGGAAGTGTAGGTGCCTGGCACCACGTGGTAGGTAAGAATCTTGGTCAGTTGTGCCTTGTTTTCCGGTTTAACCAAGGTGTCGACAGTCCCGGCAGGCAGCTTGTCAAAGGCTGCATTGGTAGGGGCGAAGACGGTGAAGGGACCCGCCCCGTTGAGGGTGTCGACCAGGCCCGCCGCCTTGACTGCGGCGACCAGGGTCGTGTGGTCCTTGGAGTTGATGGCGTTCTCGACGATGGTCTTGGTCGGATACATCGCTGCGCCACCAACCATGACGGTGTTGGCGGCGAAGCTGGAAGAAGCTGCTGAAACAAGGACGGCGAGGCTGACTGCGGAGGAAATTCGCTGGAGAGCGTTCACGGTGCGACCCTCGGATTGGCGCCCGCAATGCGCGGGCATCCTCATTACGGCCCGGGGCGCGGATTGGATGCAGCGGATTCTGCTCCAATCGTTTCGCGCCACGCAGTTCGGCAGGAAGGCCGCCATTGGCTTTGCTTACAGGCTCCAATCAACCCGCATGCCGGCGATCAACGCATTCGGCAGGTCGCGCTGGCGGGCGGGTTCGTTGAACTGGTCCGGATGCACGATGTAGTGCAGGTTCGGTGCGATCCGGAGCTGCGGGGTGAGCTGGATGCCATAGCTCAGTTCCATCATGACCTGGCTCCCGTGCGGCGTGCCGCTACCGCCTGCCGCGGCGCGGGCAAGGCGCAGGTTCTCCAAGGCGATGCCGCTGTACTTCTGCTGGGTCACAACGAAAGCGATGCTGTCCTGCGGCCGGCCGGCGAACGTGCCTTTCTGCACCACGCCCGCCTGCAGGAAATGATCCTCGATCAGCTGGCCGGAGGTGCCCTTGAGCGCCGCACCGAACAGGGTCAGGCCGCGCCCGGCACCATCCCCGGTGAGTTGCTGCTCGAAGCGGGCGAACACCCCGGAGCGACCACGGCGGTTCGCGTAGTCCTGGCCACTAAGCAGCGCCGGGGTGCCGTTGGCATCGCGCAGCGGATCCAGATAGGTCGAGTTGTCCTGCCAGCCACCGAGTTCGTAGCGGGCTTTCAGTCGTGCCGAAGCAGGGCTGCGCCAACCGAGCGTGTAGGGCACGATCCAGCCGGTGGCCTGACTGGTACTCCATTTCAGGCCGTGCTGGCCGTCCTCGGCCTGGCTGGGATCGACCTGGTAGGCGCCGACGCGCACATAGACATCGGGCGTCACCCAGGCCGTGGCATCGGCCATCCAGCTCGATACCGGCCACCAGGTGAAACTGCTGGTGCGGAACACGTAGGTCGGGTTGCCGCAGGCCGAATTGCCCTGGAAGTACTGGCACAGCTCCGAACCGAGGTGATGGATGTTGGCGACGCTGCGCCCGGCTTCCAGCACCAAACGGTCGTTCAGCAGTTTCTGTTCAAGCGTCAGGTTGGCCAGGCGCGTGCCCTGGCCGCCGTAGATTTCCTGCACCGAGGTGCTGTTGCCGGTACGGCTGTTGGCCAGGTTGGTGCCATGGCGGTTGATGCCGTAGGCCTTGATCGTCGCGCCCCGCCAGCCAAACGCAGCGTTCAGGTTCACGTCGGCACCGAACATCAGCTGGCCGGCATACGCCGTGCCGCCGCGCTTGCCGCCATCGAGCGTGGCGGCTGCCTCGCCGGTGTATGCCAGCTTGGGGGTGAAGACGTCACTCGCGTCGGCGGCTGCGGCCACGGACGGCAGGGCCAGCAGGATCGCTAACGGCAACAGGCGGCGGGAAGGGGAGGTCATGGGCGAGGTTCCGTTTACAGGGTGGGAGCCGTGACCGGCTTCTTGAGGACGCGCAGCGCGACGGCGGTGACGGCCACGCCGGCCACCAATGCCAGCAGGTAGACGCCAAGGTGCGTGACTGCGTTCGGGATCGGCAGCACGAACACGCCACCGTGCGGCACCTTCAGCTCGACGCCTGCGGCCATCGAGATCGCACCGGCCACGGCCGAGCCGAGGATCAGCGCCGGAATGGTGCGCAGCGGATCGCGTGCGGCGTAGGGGATCGCGCCCTCGGTCACGAAGCTGAGGCCGAGCACGCCCGCGGCACCGGCGGTGCCGCGCTCCTCGGCGGTGAAGCGGTTGCTGAACAGCCATGTGGCCAACGCGATGCCCAGCGGCGGCGTCATGCCGCCGATCATCGTCGCAGCCATCGGCGTGTAGACCTGGCTGGAAATCAGTGCGGTGGAGAACGCGTAGGAGGCCTTGTTGACCGGCCCGCCCATGTCCACCGCCATCATTCCGCCCAGCAGCAGGCCGAGCAGGATCGCGCTGCTGCCCTGCATGCCGCGCAACCAGTCGGTCAGCCAGGCCAGCAGTCCGGCGACCGGGGTGCCGATCACATACATCATCAGCAAGCCGACCAGCAGCGTGCCCAGCACCGGCAGGATCAACACCGGCTTGAGGCCTTCCAGGCTGCGCGGCAGGCGCAGCGCACGATTGATCCAGTGCACACCGTAGCCGGCGATGAAGCCGGCCAGGATGCCGCCGATGAAGCCCGCATCCATGTTGACTGCCACCAGTCCGCCGATCATGCCCGGCGCGATACCCGGGCGATCGGCGATGGAGTAGGCGATGTAACCGGCCAGCGCCGGCACCATCAACATGAAGCCGGACTTGGCGCCGATCTGGAACAGCGACCAAGCCAGCGTGCCCTTGTGTGCATCGTCGAAGGCATAGATGCCGCCGAGCGCGAACGCCAGTGCGATCAGCAGGCCACCGGCAGTGACGAACGGCAGCATGAACGACACGCCGGTCATCAGGTGCTTGTAGGGACCGGTGACCTTGGCCTTTTCGGTGGTGCGGCCTGAAGCCGCCGTACCCGCCTGCACGCTGGCCTCGGCCAGCGCCTTGCGGATCAGGCTCTGGCCGTCATTGATCGCCGGCTTGGTGCCGCTCTTGAACAGGCGTTTGCCAGCAAAGCGTGACAGATCGACTTCGCGGTCGGCGGCGATCAGCACCAGGTCGGCGGCAGCGATTTCTTCGTCGCTCAATGCGTCCTGCGCGCCGACCGAGCCCTGGGTTTCCACCCGGATCGCGTGGCCCAATGCCTTGGCGGCTTGCTGCAGGCCTTCGGCCGCCATGAACGTGTGGGCGATGCCGGTCGGGCAGGAGGTGACGGCGACGATGTGCTTGCTGGCGTCCGCGGCGGGCGCGGTTCCGGACGTCGCGGCAAGCTGCGCCAGCACGGCAAGCGGGTCGTCCAGCACCTCACCGAGGCTGGCGCGTACGATCTGGGCGCTGCCGAAGCGCGCGGGATCCGCCTCGCCGTCACCCACCAGCAGCAGCTGCGTTGCGGCGGCGGCCTGCGTGGCGGGCAGTGCCCCGGTCACGCCCTGGTCGCTGCGGATTTCGATCGCCAGTTCAGCCCCTTGCTGGCGGGCGGCGCGGCGCAGCGCTTCGGCGGCAAGCACCGCCTCGATGCTGCGTTCGCCGGCGGCGATGACTACGGTGGAAGCTTGCATGGGCACTCCTGGAATTCTTCGGGTTCGTCCTTGCAGGAGGGGGCGGGCCAGCCGCAGCTCCCTCTGCAGGGGTTTCAATCCAACCGCTCGATCAGTACATCGCCGGTCCACGCGCGCACCTGTGCCGGATCCAGCCGTCGCGCGTCGCCGCTCTCCAGCCGGCTCATCGAGAACGCCGTCGCCAGTCGTGCGCACGCTGCCAGATCGAGGGAGGGCTGCAGCAAGGCGGCGGCGATGCCGGCGACCATGGCATCGCCAGCACCGACCGTGCTGCCGCGTGCCAGTCGCGGCGGTCGCGCGATCAGGACGCCGCTGCGATCAATGAACAACGCGCCGTCGGCGCCCATCGAGATCGCCACAAGCGCAACTCCGCGTTCGACCAAGGCGTGGCCTGCGGCCCGCAGGGCGCTGCGATCCGGCAGCGGCGTACCGGTCCAAGCCTCCAGTTCGTGGCGGTTGGGCTTGATCGCGTAGGGCAGTGCGCCCTGTGCGCCGCTCAACGCCGCGGCCAGCGCGTCGCCACTGGTGTCCAGCAGTACGCGCGCACCGGCGGCGCTCGCCTGCGCCTGCAGTCTCGCCCATGCATCGGCTGGCAGCCCGGACGGCAGGCTGCCGGACAGCACCACCGGCAGGTCCGGCTGGAGCAGGGCGTCGAGTCGGCGCGATACCGCGTCCAGATCGGCATCACGCAGTGACAGGCCGGGCAGGTTGATGTCGGTGGTCTCGCCGTTGGCCTCTTCGACCAGCTTGATGTTGGTGCGGGTGCGGCCCGCAATGCGCAGGCAAGCGTCTGCGATGCCGCGCTCGGCGAACAGTGCGCTGAACACGCCGTCGTTGCCATCGCCGAGCACGCCCAGCGCGGTGGTCGGTACGCCCCAGTCGGCCAGGCAGGCGGCCACGTTGATGCCCTTGCCGCCGGCGTCGTCGCGGGAGCTGCGGGCACGATGCACATTGCCCGGTCGCAGGTGCGCCAGCCGCACGGTCTGGTCGATCGCTGGATTCAGGGTAATGGTGACGGCGCGGGCGCTCATGCGCGCGCTCCATCGAGAGCGCGCACCTGCTCGGCGGTTTCGCAGTCCAGCGCGGTGTTGGCCAGTGCTTGCAGATCGATCAGCGCGTTGCCACGCAGGCGTGCCTTCACTGCCGGAATGTCGTTCGGGGTCATCGACAGTTCGTCCACGCCCAGGCCGGCCAGCAGCATTGCACCAAAGGGATCGCCGGCCAGGCCGCCGCAGACGCCAACCCAGCGCCCATGCAGGCGTGCACCTTCCACCGTGGCGCGGATCGCGCGCAGCACGGCCGGGTGCAGGCTGTCGGCCTCGGCGGCGAGTTCCGGGTTCTGGCGGTCGATCGCCAGCACGTACTGGGTCAGGTCGTTGGTGCCGATCGAGAAGAAGTCGGCATGGCGCGCCAGTACATCGCTCTGGGCTGCTGCGGCAGGGACTTCAATCATGATCCCGATCGGCACTTCGGGTGCCTCAAGCGCGGCGCGCAACCGTTCGCAGATGGCGCGCAGCGCGATCAGCTCGGGCACCGAGGTGATCATCGGAAACATGATGGACAGGCGTGCGCCGTCCTTCGCCGCGCGATACAGCGCACGCAGCTGTGGTTCCAGCAGGTCGGGGCGGCGCAGCAGCAGGCGCGCGCCACGCACGCCGAGGAACGGATTTTCCTCGCGTGGCAGCTCCAGGTGGGCGACCTGCTTGTCGCCACCGATATCGAGCGCGCGCACGATCAGCGGGCGGCCGTCGAGTGCCTTGGCCATCGCCACGTACGTGGCGTACTGCTCCTCCTCGCTGGGCGTGCTCCCGCGCTCGAGGAACAGGAATTCGGTGCGCATCAGGCCGACGCCTTCCGCGCCTTGCTCCAGTGCCAGCGGCACCTGCTCGGGCAGGTTGACGTTGGCGCCGATGTCGATGCGGTGGCCGTCAGGGGTCTGTGCCGGCTGCGCGCGTTGCGCCGCTTCACGCTCGCGGATCTGCTGCTGTTCGGCGATCCACGCACGGGCCGAGGCGAGATCGGCCTCGGACGGAGACAGGTAGAGCCGCCCGCTGCTGCCATCGATGATCGCCTCGCTCCCCGCGCTGATCGTCAGCAGCTCCGCGCCAGCGGCGACCAGCGCCGGCAGGCCCAGCGTGCGCGAGAGGATCGCGGTGTGCGAGGTCGGCCCGCCCAGCGCGGTGGCGAGGCCGAGCACGCGACCGGTGTCGAGGTTGGCCGTGTCGGACGGCGACAGATCAGCAGCGAGCAGGATGCAAGGATGTGCAGGCAGGTCGGCAATGCCGCCACCCGCCGCGGACGGATCAAGCTGTACCAGTACGCGCCGGCCCACGTCACGCAGATCGGCGGCGCGCCCGGCCAGTACCGGGTTGCCCAGGGCCGCCAGGCCCGACGCGATCTGCTCGATGGCCTGGTGCCAGGACCACGCAACGCCATGGCCTTCGACCATCAGCTGGCAGGTGCGGGTAATCAGATCGGTGTCGTCGAGCAGCGCAGCCTGCGCCTTGAAGATTGCCGCATCCGAGGCGCCGAGCCGGCGCTGGGTGTCGTCCTGCAGCGCGGCCAGTTGTTGGCGGGTGCGGCTGAGCGCGTCCTGCAGGCGCGCGCCGCCTTCGCCGAGCGGGGTGGGGCGGTCGGCGACCTCTGCCCGCGTGCTGGCCAGTACATGCACCGGGCCAATCGCCAGGCCAGGGCTGGCGCCGATGCCGACGATCGCCGCCTGTGCGTCAGGCGGATTCCAGCCCGCAACCGGCGCGGCCTTGCGCTGCGCCGCGCGCTCGGCATCGGCCTTTTCCTGTGCCACCAGCCCGTCCATGACCTTGCGCAGTGCGGCCAGCAGGGCAGGGGCATCGGCGCCCTCGGCAGACACGCTGACCGCGTCGCCATGGCGCAACCCGAGCTGCAGCAGCGCCACCAGGCTCTTGGCATCGGCAGCCTGATCGCCCGCGCGGACCTGTGCGCGGGCCGCGAAGCCGCGCGCTGTTTCAGCCCAGCGCGTGGCCGGGCGTGCGTGCAGCCCGTTGGGATAGGCGACGGTCCAGTCGAAACGCTCGGCCAGGTCAGTCACCGGCACAGTGGGGGCCGTGGTCGCAACATCGCCGGTCAGCGCGCTGATGATCTCGCTCGCATCGGCCGTGGTGAACAGGCGCTGCAGCGTTGCGTCATCCTGGATCAGTCGGGTCAGCCGGCGCAGCAGGGTGATGTGGGTATCGGACTGGGCGGCAATGCCGACCACCAGGCGGGTGACCTGGCCCGGATTCCATTCCACGCCTTGCGGGAACTGCAGCACGGCAATGCCATCGCGGCGCACCAGGTGACGGTCCTCGCCCAGCCCGTGCGGAATGGCCACGCCATGGCCGAGGAAGGTGTTCGCCAACGCCTCGCGACGCCCCATGCTGGCCTCGTAAGCCGGCGCAACGCAGCCGGCAGCGACCAGCATCTGCGCCACCTGGGCGATGGCGTCGGCCTTGTCGAGCGCCCGCGCATTCAGGCGGATCAATTCCCGGCTGACGGGGGCTGGGGAGGTCAAGGGCTGCAAGGCGGGCTCCGGGAAGGGGGTGCTGTGGCGTATTGGGAACGTTCCCACTGATCATTTCAATGTGCACTGCACAAAATGCCAATAGTCCTTTGGCGTTAGCATTGTCCTGAATGGCCATCCGGCCTCGAGCAGCGAAAGTTTCCGGGAACGGTTCCAATGAGCATCAGCATCAACGACGTCGCGCGCGTGGCGGGGGTCTCCAAGTCCACGGTGTCGCGCGTGCTCGGCGGCGGCCCGGTCAGCGAGGCCGTGCGTGGCCGGGTGGAGGCGGCGATCCGCCAGACCGGCTATCACCCCAACCTGCAGGCACGGCGCCTGCGTGCCCGGCACACCGGCATCATCGGGCTGATCGTGGCGGACATCCGCAACCCGTTCTTCACGGCGCTGATCCGAGCGGTGGAGGAGGTTGCCTATCGTGAAGGCCTGCGCGTCACCCTCTGCAACACCGACGAGGACCCCGAGCGCGAGGCGCTGTATCTGCAGTTGATGCACGAGGAGCGCATCAGTGGACTGATCTTCGCGCCCACCCGGACCACGGTGGGCCGGCTGGAGCGGCTCACACTGGACTATCCCACGGTGCTGGTGGACCGCGCCGCACCCGGCGGGTCGATCGACAGCGTGGTGCTCGACAATCCGGCCGCGATGGCGGGCCTGGTCGAGCATCTGGTCGCGCGTGGCTATCGCCGCATCGGCGGCCTGTTCGGCAGCACCAGCACCACGGCGGCCGAGCGTCGCGACGGCTATCTCGCTGCGATGCGTACGCATGGGCTGGAGCCGGATTATCGCGAGGTTGAGCCCACGGCTGAAGCGGCCATTGCAACGGTCGAACAGTGGCTGGCTGGCCCATCGCGGCCGGAGGCGCTGGTCGCCAGCAACAGCCTGCTGCTCATGGGAGCGTTGAAGGCCGCCCGCAGTGCAGGCCTGGCAATTCCGGACGCGCTGGCGCTGGCGGGCTTTGACAACGAACGCTGGACCGAACTGGTCGAGCCGGGCATCACCGTGATCGAACAGCCGGTCGAAGAGATGGGGCGCGCAGCGATGTCGCTGTTGCTTGAGCGCCTGCGCGCGCCGGAGCTGCCGGTACGCCGGCTGGTGATGACCGGCCGGTGCGTGGTGAGGGGATCAACGGCCTTGCGATGACCTCGCGGCTGTTTGCGGCCGTCCATCGATGGATACCCTCGCGTATATGTGGGTCATGGCTGCTCCTTCGCCCGGCCCCATTCCGCCGATGAACGTGGCCAGTTTTACGAACAGGCGTCGCACGCATGGGCGCAGCATGTTCAGCTCAATCCTCAGACGTCGTCTGGCAGTTTCGATTCCTGGCGGACGATGTGATCCCGGGATGACCGCCCCGGAACGTAAGCGCACTGACAACGGCCAGGGCGCAGGCACAAGCGCCCGCGTAAACCATGGCCAGTCGGTAGCCGAAAAGCAGCGACTGATGCGCTACGTCAAGGGACACTGCCTGGCCAGTGGCCGCCAGCTCATCCAGGTGCGCAGTACCTGCGGACAACCCCTCCGCAAGCGACCGCAGATGCGAAGGGTCACCGCCGGGCAGGTTCGTTTCAAGTGCGTAGTAAGTACCTTTCACCAGAATCAACCCCACCACCGCGATGTTGATGGCCAGACTGATGAATCTGGCACTGGTGTCCATGCCGGATGCCATGCCGGCGCGATCGCTGGGCACGGAACTGGTCGTCGTGTTGGTGATGGGCGTATTGATCACGCCCAGGCCCGAGCCTGCAAGAATGCAGCCTGGCAGCAGGGTCAACCAGCTCGCGTTTTCCGCGCCTGCACCGATCGCCATCATGAGCATCCCGCCGCCCATGGCAAACATCCCAGCGGGGACCACGCGCTCAGGCCCGAAGCGCACAGCGAGACGCTCGCCATAAGGCGGCAGCAGCAGCGACGGCAAAGTGTATGCCAGGACAGACAGGCCGGTCGCGATGCTTGAGTAGCCAAGTCCGTGCTGGAAGAACAGTGGCAGGTACACCATCAGTGGCCAGAAACTGAAGTTCATGCCCATCGAGCCCAGCAATGCGCCGGAGAAGCGCCGATTGCCGAAGATGGAAAAATCGAACATCGGGTCCGGCACCCTGCGCTCGACCGCGATGAATACCGCCAGGCTGATGACGGCAACCAGAGCGGCCGCCATGGAAGAGGCGCTTGCAAGGCCTGCAGGAATGCCCTGGGTGATGTACCAGGTGAAGGAAAAGACGGCCACTGACAGCGAGACGATTCCCGCAAGGTCCAGTTTCCGCTGGCTTGGCGCCCACGATTCCCGGATGCCCAGAACGGCGAGAGCCGTCGCGCCCACTGCCAGGGGCGCATGCACCAGGAACACCCAGCTCCAGCTGCTGATGACAACAACGCCAGCACCAATGACCGGCCCGAAACCCAGCCCTATGCCAAAGACCACGCCCCAGATGCCAAAGGCCTTGGCGCGCTGTGCGGAGTCACTGAACTGATGGGAAAGCACTGTAAACACGCAGACCAGCATTGCGCCTCCCGCCGCACCCTGCAGTGATCGAGCCACGATCAACGCCGTTCCGCTTCGAGCAAGGCCGCAGGCCAGGGATGTGATGCCGAACAGCAACAGGCTGATCACGAAGATGCGCTTGCGCCCGTACCGATCCGCCAGAGCGCCAGCCGCCATCAGCACCGTCGTGCAGGCGAGGGTGTAGGCATTCATGATCCACTGCAGGCCGCTGAAGCTGCTGCCAAGCTCTGTCTCCAGAATCGGCAGGATGACCGGCACGCTGGAGATTTCCAGCCCGAACATCAGGGAAGCCAAGCACGCCGCAGAAAGCGTCAGGCGGTCTCGAGCAGCAGGTGAAAGGGAAGTCATGGGTCTCCTCAGGCAGGTCCGGGATCTGGCGCACTGCCGGGGCGACTGCAGCTGCGCGTTTCAAGTGAGCGGCCATCTTGGAGGGACTTCCATGATGATAAAAATGATTTGATTTAATAGAATTGATCAATCTTCATCATGGATTGCCCCGGTGTTCTTTGACCCCGACCTGCTGCGCGCCTTTGTCGCCGTCGTAGAGACCGGCGGCTTCACCAAGGCGGGTGAGCGCATGAACCTCAGCCAGTCCGCCATCAGCCACCAGATCCGGAAGCTGGAAGAGCAGGCGGGCAGCGCCTTGCTGAAACGGACCACGAGAAGCGTGACACTCACCGAAGACGGCGAAGACTTCCTGCGACATGCCGAGCAGATTCTTGCTGCCCAGAGCCTGCTGGTTCGCCGGTTCCAGAGGGCTCCCGTTACCGGGGCAGTGCGCCTGGGTGTGCCGGAGACCTATGCCGGCGACCGGCTGACCGCAATGCTGTCGCGCTTCTCCCGCAGGTTCCCCGCGGTGCGGCTGGATGTAGCCGTGGAGTCCTATGGGGCGCTGAACGAACAGATACAGGCGGGAACACTCGACCTGGCGGTGAACCTGTTCCTGAGGGAGGACGTTGAGTGGCCGGTTCTGAGGCGGACACGTTTCGTCTGGGCCATCGGTTCGGGATTTGAGCACGAACCGGAAAAGACGCTGCCACTCGCACTCGCGCCCAGCCCGTGCATGCACCGCGACGTGTGCATCGGAGCACTTGTTGAAGCCGGCCTGGAATGGCGCGTCACCTTTACCTCGGCGAACCAGCAGGGCCTGCGATCGGCTGCAAAGTCCGGGCTCGCCATCACTGTCGTTCTTCAGGATGACATCCAGGATGGCCTGATGATTGCGGGCAGTGGACTGGGCCTTCCTGTGCTCCCCGCAGCGAGCTTCCGGCTGATGCGCAGTGCAGCCGTGCGGACGCCTGCGATCGAAACGTTGGAGGAACAATTGCTTCGCGCAGGCGATGGCGCGTGTTCGGTCCGCGCACTCGGCGCGGTGGGCTGAAGCTCAGCGCACGCACATTCCAGACCAAGCAGTCCATAACCGGCCTTCCACGTCGAAGTAGCATCGACGTTTGGAGCATTGAGCACTTCCGCTGAATGCGTTCGGTCTACGGAAGCTATTGGATGAACATGAAGCGGACGACGGCGGGCGGCCCCGCTCCCGTGCGCGGTGATCGGCGGGATACCGAGATCCGGAACTACGTGATGAACCTCGGCCCCCAACATCCTGCGGCACATGGGGTACTGCGCCTTGTGCTTGAGATGGATGGCGAGACCGTTGTGCGCGCGGATCCGCATGTGGGCCTGCTGCACCGGGGTACCGAGAAGCTGGCGGAGTCCAAGCCCTTCAACCAGTCCATCGGCTACATGGATCGGCTGGACTACGTATCCATGATGTGCAATGAACACGCCTACATACGTGCGATTGAAACCCTTCTGGGAATCGAGGCACCCATCAGGGCACAGTACATCCGCACGATGTTCGATGAGATCACCCGTATCCTCAATCACCTCATGAACATCGGAACGGGCGCGCTGGACCTGGGCGCCATGGCCGTGATGCTCTATGCATTCCGGGAACGCGAAGAGCTGATGGACTGCTACGAGGCGGTATCCGGCGCTCGAATGCATGCCACGTATTACCGGCCCGGCGGTGTGTACCGTGATCTGCCTGACCAGATGCCGAAGTACAAGGAGTCACGCTGGAAGAAGGGGAAGGAGCTGCGGCGGCTGAACGCCGCGAGAGAAGGGTCACTGCTCGATTTCATCGAGAATTTCACCCGCGAATTCCCAAACCGCATTGATGAGTACGAAACCCTGCTCACCGACAACAGAATCTGGAAGCAGCGCACGGTGGGCATTGGCGTTGTGACCCCGCAGCAGGCCATGGACTGGGGCATGACCGGGGTGATGCTGAGAGGCTCGGGCGTGGCGTGGGACCTGAGGAAGAAGCGCCCCTACGCGAAGTACGATGCCGTTGACTTCGACATTCCGGTCGGCAGCGCCGGTGACTGCTATGACCGCTACCTGTGCCGTGTCGCGGAGATGCGGCAGTCCAACCGCATCATCCGGCAATGTGTCGACTGGCTTCGCGCCAACCCCGGCCCGGTGATGGTCCAGAACTTCAAGGTAGCGCCGCCGTCCCGGCAGGAGATGAAGTCCGACATGGAAGCGCTGATCCATCACTTCAAGCTCTTCAGCGAAGGCTACCAGGTGCCGGCAGGTGAGACCTACGCAGCGGTCGAGGCGCCCAAGGGCGAGTTCGGTTGCTACCTGATCTCCGATGGCGCCAACAAGCCGTTCCGGGTGCACCTGCGTGCTCCCGGCTTCGCTCATCTCTCTTCTCTGGATGTAATCGTCAGGGGCCACATGCTGGCGGATGTCGTCGCCATGATTGGCACCTACGACATTGTGTTCGGCGAAGTGGATCGATGAGGAACCGGCTCAGCCCACGCATGGGCTGAGCCACGCTCCGGCGGCCGCGAAGGGAGCAGCCATGTGCAGCCTGAGCAGGTCTTCCACGGTGCGTGCCCCGCCCATCTCCAGGTCGAGGATGCCGGGCTCCAGGATTGATCCCAGCAGAACACCGACCGCGATCGCATGAAGGCTGCGCGCCGCAGTGGCTGTATCAACGCCCTCACGGAGCTGGCCCAGTGCTCCTGCACGCTGGTATACAAGCTCCAGCATGCGGACCTCCGGCATCGCGCACGCCGCGAGCACGTCGCCTATGCCGCCCAGCTCATGTGATGCACCAGAGCGCAGCAGAAGCTCAACCGTTCGGCGAACGCGTGGGGTGCGGCGCGTGTGATCAAATACCCTGACCAGGTCCGCAAACAGAAGCTTGAACGGGTCACTGCACTGCCGGATGGCGGCTTCCCGCAGTCCTTCGGGTGCATCTGGCCGCCCTCGCGCGGAAAGTTCACCCAGCAGGTTCTGACGGGACCCGAAGTGCCAGTAGATCGCGCCGCGCGAATAGCCGCACTCGGTGGCGATCAGCTCCAGCGTGGCGCCGGCGGGCCCATGGCGCAGCAGGCACACCATTGCGGCATCGAGGATCCTCTCACGCGTGGCGTGTGCGTCCTCCCTGGTTCTTCTAGCCATGGCACGGTTGCATCCCTGCTGTTCGATGAGCGCGCGACCGCGCGTCCTGATCGTCCTTAGACAAGGCGATGGGACGGACCGTGGCCACAGCGCTGCACCGGGATCTGCGGCGTTTGAATGTCGATCTTCGGTTCATTGGCTGGGGCAGGGCAGGACAGTGAGCCAAGCCACAGACCATCGGCGGCGAGACGCGCAGACCTCAGCGCGGGATCGTCGGCCTCGGACGGCTCGGTGGCCAGCTTCTTCTTCATCCACTCGATCCACTGCGACGCGGATACCTGGGTCAGGTCCAGGCGGATGATCAGGGCCGAGAGCATTGCAACGTCGTGCCGCCTGCAGCCCTCGACCACCGATTCCACGTAGGCGTTGGTGAATGCGCCGGGGCGGAGCCCGTTGGCACGCATTCTCCGTTCCACGTCCTGATTGAAGTTCTGCAGCCAGCACGAGAAAGTGGCGTCGATGAGATCCTGCTTGCAGTAGAAGTGATGGAACATCGCCCCACGGCTGACGCCCGAGCATTCGAGAATCTCACTGACGGTCACCGAAGACCGACCATTGCGGACGATAAGCGCTGCCGTTTCGCGGATGAGTATGCCGGGCACACGCACGGACGAACTGTGGGTAGCGTTCAAGAGAGTTTTCCTCATGTAGCGGGCGACGAACGATCCGCCAGGCCGGTACGGCCTGGCGGGTTGCCGTTCGAGCCAGTCAGTGATGCGCCGCGGATGCTTCGCTTTCGGCGCTCTTCCGGGAAGCGATGGGCCTGCCGATTTCAATCTCAGGGTCCCCCTTCTCGGGCTGCCATGCCCCCAGCGCCAGCTGCACCTGCACGTGGGCCATCAGCAGCCCGGCCTGTGCCGCCGCAAGCTCTCTGCGCGCCTTTTCGTGCAGCGCCTGCTGCTGCAGGCCGGCATCCTTCGGCTCGATTCCGGCGTCCACGCGGGAAGAGGCATAGGCCGAAGATCTGCTGTTGAGTGCCTCGGCATTTACCGCCTGCTGCATCCTGACCTGGGAACTCGTCCACGCATGCAGGGAGTCCTCACTCTCCTTCAGCGCCGTCAGCACGGTCTGCTCGAAGGCATGCCAGTTCTGATCACTGCCGGCGCGAGCGGCTTCCTCCCTGGCCTTCTTCCGGCCAAAGCTCAGCCACTCCCACTGAAGCTCCGGGCCGGCCGAGAAGCGCTTTGCACTGGAATCGCCCAGCGAACCGAACGGTGCAAGGATGCCGCCGAAAACATTCAGCGTGAGGCGCGGAAGGTGCGCGCGCTCGGCGAGTACGACGTTGCCACGGCTTGCTCGCAGTAGTGCATCGGCCTTGGCGACGTCCGGCCGCCGCGCCAGGAGGTCGGTCGGCTGCGCAAGCGATGCAAGATCCGGTGGGGCCGGCAGTGGAGCTGGGGCCAGCAACGCCTCCCAGGCGTCATCCTGCGCGGTCGGCGGGCGGCCCGCAAGAACCGCCAATGCGGCCCTGTCCGCCTGCAGCCGGGTAGCGGTTGCCGCCTCCTGCGCCACCAGCTCGGCATGTTCGGATTCGACCGCAAGTGCCTCCCTGCGATCGACCAGCCCGGCCGCATACCGGGCCTTCACACGCACAACGCGCGCCTTGCTCAGCTCAACCTCCCGCTCAAGAGAGGCCAGGTTGATCTGGTCCATCCTGAGCAGGAAGTAGTTCTTCGCAACCTCGGCCTGGAGCACTGCGGCAGCTGATCTCGCGTCAGCCGCCGCCGCATCGGCCTTGCGATCGGCCATGGCTGCGGCGGTGCCAATGCGCCCAAACAGATCCAGCTCCCAGGAGAACATCTGTCCGGCGGACAGCAGCCTCTGGGAAGGGGGGCGGGGAAGATCCTGGCGATAGGGATCCGCTTCGATCTGGGCGGACTGCATGGCTTCGGCCTTGACCTGCAGCGCACCGCTCGGCAGATAGTCCTTGCGCGCCGCGCCTGCCAGCGCCCGCGCTTCCACCACGGCGGCAAGGGCAGACTTCAGGTCATGATTCCCGCGCATGGCCAGGCTGACCAGTGCATCCAAGTTGGGGTCGGAGAAGTCCTTCCACCATTGCCTGTTGGGCGTCCCGGGCAGCACATCCGCATCCAGCGCCGCCGGCGTGGGTGCCTGGCCCACATGATGCCGGGCTGCGGCGTCAGGGATCCCGGTCCTGGGGGCCACAGAGGCGCAGCCAGAAGACAGGGCCACAAGCACAGCAATCGACAGGCAGGCAACTCGGTTTCCAATAGCCATGATCATGCCTCCTCGGCCGGGTGAATGCGGTAGAGCGCGGCATACAGCGCTGGAATGAGACCGAGCGTGATCAGCGTTCCAAGGGCGAGGCCGCCGATCATCACGATCGACATGCTGGTCCACATGGAGCCGCCAAACAGCAGCAGCGGGACAAGGCCGAGAATGCAGACCATCTTGGTCATGACGATGGGCCGCAGGCGCTTTGCCGCAGCCTCTTCAATGGCCTGGAGAGGAGGCAAGCCATCGCGCTGGCCTTCGTCGATCGCATCGATGAGAAGAATCGCGTTGTTGACGATGATGCCGGCAAGTGCGAGCAGCCCCAGTGTTCCGATGAAGGTCAGGCTGGTGCCACTCAGCTTGAGTGCCAAGGTCGCGCCGATGACCACGAACGGAATGCTCGCCAGGACGATCAGGCTCTTGCGGATGCTCTCGAACTGCCATACGAACAACAGGAACATGGCAGCAAGGCAGAGCGGGAGCAGCTTCTCGATGCCTTCGTTGGCACTCTTGCTTTCCTCGATCTCGCCACCGAGTTCAACCCGCACGCCCTGCTTGCGGAATTCGGAAAGAAGTGGCTCGACCTTGTCCGCGATCCCCTGGGCTGTCAGCTCGGAGCTCTTTGCAAGCACGGTGACCGCTCGCGCCTGATTCACTCGCTGGATTGAAGACAGCTGCGGCGCCAACCGAAGCTTGGCCACCTGGCCCAGGGGCACGCTTCCGCTGCCATCCGCCTTCTGGATCGGGAGTGCCTCAAGCTGGCCGATATCCGTGCGCAGTGCCGCCTCTCCGCGGAGGATGACCGGGAGAACGGTGTCGCCCTCACGATAACGGGAGATCGTTGCGCCGGTCAGCAGCATGTCCATGCTCTTGGCGATGTCCGCGCTGCTGATGCCTGCGGCCTGGGCCTTGGGTTGATCGACGTCCACATCAAGCTGGACAACCTGGCGTTCGGCATCGCTGGATACATCCACCATCCCCGGCGTGTCCTGCAGCGTGCGCAGCAGCTTCTCGGCGGCAATCCGATGTGCGCCGTCGCTGCTGGAGATGCGGAACGTCGCTACGCCGGCATCCGAAGACCCCATCGAGAACCGCTTGGGCTCCACCCGCACATCCGGGAAGTGTGTTGCCATCACAGAACGCAGCCGCTCAATGGCCGCTTCATGCTTGACGCCCTTCGCAAGTGACAGCACGGCATACGCGCGGTGTCCTGCAGGAGTAGGGGGATTGAGTGCCAGAATGAAGCGTGGGCCACCATCGCCCATGTACAGGGCGTGGCTGGAGATCTCCGGAACGAGCTTCTCGTCGGCCAGTACCTTGCTGATCTGGTGAGCAACCGCCATCGTATTGGCCGGACTGGAATCCGGGGACAGCTCGATGGCCATCTGCAGCTGATGGCGCTCGGACGGCGGCATCAGCTCATTGGGGACGGTGGTGAACAACCAGCCGGAGGTTGCCAGCAGTGCAACCATTACGCCGATGTAGATGGCCTTGTGTCCCAGGATCCAGCGGACCTTGCCGCGGTACCAGCCCGTCAACCGCTCGACCGCGCGTGCGGTGCGGCTGAGTTCGGCATGGTGATGGGCAAAGTACTTGCACAGCAGCGGAATCAGGGTAACGCCGATGACCAGCGACAACAGCAGCGCGATGGCCATCACGATGCCGAGGCTGCGCAGATACTCGCCGGTTTCCGTGCTGGAGATGGCCAGCGGCATGAACGCGAGAATGATCGCCAGCGAAGAAACCAGAAGCGGCACGAACATCGTGCTGCCTGCGTGAGCGGCAGCCTGGTCCGGCGACTCACCCAGCGAGAGCCGCCGCTCCATGTCCTCGGCAACCACGATCGCGTTGTCAACGAACAGGCCCAGGGCAATGATGATTGCACCCACCGAGATCATGTGCAGATCGATGTTCAGGATCTTCATGATTGCCATCGTCCCCAGCACCGTGGTCGGCACGATGGCGCTGACGATCAGGCCGGTCCTCATTCCAAGGAACAGCACGACGACCGCCATGACGATGGCCAGGGTCTCCAAGAAAACCTTGGCAACACGCAGCAGCTGGGTGGAAACAACCTCGGCCTGATCCGTGATCTGGACAAGCTGCATGCCGGCCGGCAGCGTTTCCGAAAGCCGTTCAACGTCGCCGCGCAGCAGATCGGCGAAGCTGACTACGTTGAGTCCTGGCGCCATGGAGACCGCTATCACCACGGCCGGCGTGCCATTCACGAATGCACCCGTCATCGGCGGGTCCTGGGTCACCCGTTCCACTCGCGCAAGGGCGCCCAGGGGCACCGAGCCACCCCTCGGCAGCGGAATTGGCGTGCTCTTCAGCTGGGACGGGTTGTCGGCGTCACCGCTCACGTTGAGCGCGATCTCCGAACCCCCGATCTCGACGTAACCTGCCGGCGCAATGACATTGCGCCTGGAAACCGCGTCGGCAATCACATTGGGGTTGAGCCCACGCGCAGCCAGGGAAGGCACGTCCAGGATGATCTGGACCTGCTCGTCCCTCACGCCGTGGAGCGAGACACGCTCCACCCCGGGCAGCCGGAACAGCTCATCGCGCAGGCGGCGTGCCTCTGCCCGAAGCTCGCCTGCGTTATAGCCTTCGCCGGTCAGGCCCATGGTCATCACCGCAACCCGACCGAATTCGTCGTCCACGACCGGGCCAATCGTTCCCTCGGGAAGCTGGCTCTGGATGTCCCCCATGCGCGAGCGCAAACGCTGCCACACGATGGGGATCTTTTCCGATTCCACGGTGGGATAGAGATCAACGTAGGTGAACGCAAAGCCTGGACGAACAGTCGTCCGGATGCGCTTGACCTCCGGCATGCCACGAATGCTCTCCTCGATCGGGCGAGCGACCAGCTGCTCGACCCGGTCCACGCCGGCGCCCGGCATGAAGCTGAGTACCGTCGCCGTGCGAATGGTGATGGGGGGCTCTTCAGTGGATGGGAAGTCCAGCGCCAGAATGAGGCCGGTGAGGACGATCGCTACAATCGCCAGCAAGGTCAGGCGGGGGCGCGCCAGCGAGAATGAGGAGAGGCTCATTGTTCTGATCCCATCTTCATTTCGACGGGCTTGATCAGCGTGCCCGGACGGATGGCCTTGGCACCCGCAACCACGACACGCTGACCGGCGGAAATCTGCCCGCTCACCTCGATCCAGTCACCGTGATACTGACCCAGATCTACCTCCGCCAGCTCGGTCGTCTTGCCATCCTTTGCCAGCCGAAGCACCTGGCCCTTGCCGCCAACGGCAGACGGCAGAACAGCCCGAAATGGTACTTGAAGCCTGGCTGGGCCTGTATCCGTTCCTGTGATCCGGACCGACCAAGTCGAACCCACGGTCGCCGCCTCGGGCACTGCGATGTATGCGGTACGCACGCCGCCTGCATCAACGCGGCCGTCGACACGGAGCACCTTGCTCGCCACGGTGTCCGAGCCGCTGATCAGGTTGACCACCTGCCCAACAGCCAGGGGAGCAGTGCCCGGAATCGCGACAGACAGCTCGCGGCCCGCACCATCGACCTGGATGGCAACAGCGCCGGGGCCCACGGACTGTCCAACTTCAACGTTTCGGGCAGCCACGACTCCGTCAAACGTTGCCTTCAGCGTGGCTTCGCCTTGCGACCAGCCGGCGAGCTCGTGCTGCGCGCGGGCATTGCGGACGGCCGCATTGGCAGCCGCCAGTTCGGCCTTCGCGGCGGTCATCTCCGCCGGGCTGAGCGCATCAGCCTTCTGCGCAACATCCAGTCGCTCGACGCGTCGCTGGACCTCGTCCAGTGCGGCCTGCGCGCGTGCGACGTCGCCGGCAGCGGACGCCTCCTGCGCTGCAAAGGGGACCGGATCCAGTCGAGCAAGCACCTGTCCCTTGCGTACAACGTCACCCGGTTCAACAAGTACCGCGGAGACCTTTCCGGAGACCGGGAAGGACAGCTGTCCTCGCTGCGTGGCACGCACGGTGCCGATGTAAGCGCGCTGATCGCCAGCAGCCTGTCGAACGGAGGCGACATACGCGGTGCGGGCTTCTGCCGTCCCGCTCTCTGGTGTATCGGAACATCCCGTCATCGCGGACAGGGCAATGGCCAGCGCGCTGAGACGAGGCACCAATGACCAGGTCATATGGGTTTTCACGTTCGATTCCTTGTATGGGTGGTCAGTTCCACAGACCAGCGCGGTGTGGTCAGGTCTGCAGGCGGCGTAAATTTAGGGGGACACCTGCACCCCGAACAGGACAGTTGTGGACACGCGGGGGCTCAAACAGGTCATCTGGGACAGATGGCGCGCCTGGTGATCCCTCGTCGCATGAGATGTCCCAGCCTGAATCTGGTCAGCGACGTGAGGGCATGGTTACTGTCGGTGCCCTCAAAGGGACATTGGAGGTCGGGCAGGGGACCCAAAAGGCCAGAATGTGTCCGCCACGTTGAAACAGGTCCCCTGGCGGCCCGACTATGTGGGCGTCGCACTACCTTTCGAAGACGTGATGGCCCCTATCCCCAAGAATTTGCCGGCATTCAAGGACTGGCCTGTCGCCGGCGAGGATCCCGCGCTGGATGCTGCCGGTCTCCAGGCTTCTGAAGATCCAAACGCCGCAAGCGAATCGCAGATTGCCGAGATAGTGCCTACCGGGGCGAGGGCAATCCTCGGCTTGGTCGAGGACCGGGGGTTCTCTCCGGAAGAGCTATGCCGCGGGCTCGGCTTCACTTATCGCGATCTATCAATGAGGGACGTGAGGCTGTCCTACCGCCAGATGCGCCAGTTGTTCATGCGGGCTGAGCGTTTGCTGGGCGAACCTGCGCTGGGCCTGGCACTGGGAGCCAGACAGACGCCCATTTCCTGGGGCGTACCCGGATTGGCAATGCTCACCTGCGAGACCTACGGCGATGCACTGACGTACGGCCTCACCCATCAGCAAGCCATCGGCTCGATGCTGATCCACACGGTGGAGGAGGTGGGAAGGGAAGTGAGGATGGAAGTCCGGTTCAAACGATTCGACATTCAACTGGAGTCGGTGCTGGTCGAGGACGCGTTCGCCGGATTCGTTGCGGTCAGCAGATACGTAATTGGACCATCATTCGCGCCACTCAGGGTTGATTTCTCACTCCCCAAGCCCTCTGATCCTGAAGTCTATCGACGATTCTTCCAGTGCCCTGTCCGCTTCGATGCTGGCGTCAATCGCCTGACCATAGACTCACATTGGCTGAGCGCGCGCTTGCCCGGTTTCGATCGGGTCAATTCAAGAATTGTCCGAGAGCAGTTGGATTCACTTCTTCCAACGCGAGGGGGCCGCAATGAGATTGTTGAATCCCTGTCGAGCCACCTTCGATGTGATATCGAGTCAACGACCAAGCAGAGCGAACTTGCGAGCCTGATCAATGTTAGTGAAAGAACGCTCCGCCGCCGCCTGAGCCGCCAGGATTCCAGTTATAGGGAGATTCGGGACGAAGCGAGGTATGAGCGGGCCCGCGATCTCCTGCTGAACTCAGAGTTGAGCATCGCCGAAATTGCAGACGCGGTTGGATATTCCGACGCCCGTGCATTCCGCCGCGCATTCAAGCGTTGGGCGGGTTGCCTGCCAACCGAGTTCCGGGAATCCAGGTAGACAGCATCCACCCTGGTTCCAGCACGGCGGGTAGCCATCGGTAGAGACCGGGCCACCCAATGACGTCGGGGCTGCCGCCGGGCCGTGCTGCCGGTGGTGGTTGCGCGTCTGTAGTCCATTGCACCAGTGCGTGTGCAGTCCTCTCCAGCCACCCCTCCTTCACCTGGGTAGAACCATGAAGCGCATACGGCTGTTTGAATCGAAACTCGCGGCGAGATTCCTTGAGGTCGATCGATTGGCGCGGGAAGGCGCTACGTTGAAGAACGTGGCTGAGAACATGCGCACGATCACCATTGCGGTGACGATGCTGATCGTGGTGGGGCTGCTGATGGACGTTCCGGCGTCCGTCATTCGTGTGGCGGCCATCGCATGGGGGTGCTGGGCATTGGTCTATGCGCTGCTTGCCGCAGCACAAGCAGGACTTCTCTTTGTCCTGCTGCTTGGCGAGGTGGCCCTGTTGAAGCACATCCTCATCCGAATTGGATTTCTCAGAGGCGCCATTGCCACAGGATTCGCGGTGCTTGTCGTGATCATCATGGCAGTGTCGTGCGTGCTGTTCGATCCGAAGCACATGTTGCATTGGTGATTGCCGACATCCTGCCGACACCCTGCAATCGTCGGGCCCGGCATTCCGGACCGGCCAAGGCGAGCCCCGCACATGGGGGATGTTCGACCTCGATTGATTCCGTTCCACTCAACCTGTGAAAGTCATGCACTCTGCAATTCCCTGCTGCCGTCGTCATTCATCAGGCGGCGATCGAACTGCCACTCTGGCCAGAACATCCGGTTCCGGACGCGTCGCGAAAGGCAGCTTGTGGCGGCGGGTTCCGCGGCTCCTCGCAGGAGTGGGAATGCTGTTGCTGGCCGCATGCAGTCCGGTGCATGTGGTCAGGTCAAACCAGGCCAGGACCTATGCAGGGCTCAGCATCCACGGGGAGCGTCGGATGGAGATCGTGCCAGCGGGTAGCACGCACGGGCACTTCCAGACGGTGACTCTCGCCCCCGTCCTGCTGATGCCAGAGGTGGCTGCAACGCTGAGCCCGGGCGTCGGTGATCGCCTCAAGGCTGCCGTAAGCAGTCAGCTGCAGCGGCAGATCGACAGGCGCCTGGGCCGGAGTGGGGCAGGGCGACCGGGAACGGGGCTGTTGCTGCTTGCAAGGATCACCTCGGTGAAGGAGGTGTCTGTCGGCCTGAACATTGCCACATCGGTCCTGATGGGGCCGGTGAGCAAGGGGCAGCTTTCCCTCGAGATCGAGGCGATCGACGCAGGCACTGGCAGGCAGGTAGCACTGCTGCTGCTCGCCGACGAAGCCGATATGAGGGACATCCGGAAAAGCTACACCCCGGACGGTCATGCCAAGGCGCTTGCAGGCCGGTTCGCGATTGAGGCGGTGGAGTTCATCGCGCCAATGGTGCGATCACGGCAGCTTCCCGGAGAGCGCAACTGCCGTGCGCTTCACCCCGGTTCCCAGGCCTCATCCGAACCGCGGCTGCAGGAAAGGGAGGGGGTAGGGAGTTCCAATTGCAAATGACTCTCACTACACTTGCGGCATCCCACCCCTTCCGCCGCCTATGGCGGCCAGAACTCCGGCTCCCAACGTGAATTCCCCGCCCCACCTGTGCAGACCGCAGGCATTTGCCCTGAGGGTGATGTGTCCACGCTAGGCCGGGGCACGGGCAGCAACGCAGATCGGGCCTCGTCCACGGAGGCAGGCATTCCGGAAGACGTCTCGCCAATGGGCGGCAACCTCCTTGCGAAAGCCTATGCCCGCTGGCGCGGGCCCATTCTGCGCAGCCTTGCGCGTGTCAGAGGTGCGGACGGTGAGGACGCCCTGCACGACGGTGCAGTCAAATGGCTGGCGGCAAACCCTGCACTGGCCTCGTGCGACCAGCAAGGCGCCTATTTCCGGCGAACGGTGATGAACACCGTGGCCGATGAGTATCGTGAGCACACCGCAGGTCGCCGTCTCCAGACCCTGCCACTGGCAGATGCCGAGGATGCGGGCCAAGCCATCACCAGCGATGAATCACAGTGCCCGTTGCAGCTCAGCGCCCAGCGGCAGCGCCTGGAGCGCCTGCGAGAAGCGCTGGCCGAGCTGCCGGAACGTCAACGCGAGGCCTTCGTGCTCTGCCGCTTCGATGGGCTGACCCAGGAGGACGTGGCCGCTCGCATGCAGATCTCCCGCCGCATGGTGGTCAAGCACCTGTCGCGAGCGGTTGCCTACTGCGAAGTGCGGGTACGCTATGCGTCTCTGGCACAGATGCAGGAACTGCATCGCCCGACCAAGGCGGGCGAGGCGTTGGCGCCTGCCATCGATGCTGATTTTCCCTCCCGATGACCGATCTCCCTTCTGCCGCAGGTTCCGACCCGTTTGCCCTGCATGAGGCGGCCGCCGCATGGATGGTGCGGCGGCAGGATGAGGACTGGCAACCGGAAGAAGAGGCGGCCCTGCAGCACTGGCTGGCCGGGAGCGAAGCGCACCGACAGGCGTTCGCCGATGTGACCAGAACTTGGCACGACCTGGGCCTGCTGCCACGCCCCGTACTGGCCTCGGACGCGCATGCGGTGATCACCCCAGCAGTACCTGCACCTGCCGCTCTACGGCGGGGCAGGGCGGCGCGGCGTGCACGCTCGTGGCGCCTGCCCCGCATTGCGGCGGCTGCCGCCGCGGCAATGCTGGCCTTGGGGTACGTCGGCTACGGTTGGTACACCGCGCCCAGCTACGTACAGGACGTGGCCACCGGTGCGGGCGAGATACGTGATCTTCAATTGCCGGACGGCTCACGGATTTCACTCAATGCACGCAGCACGCTGGCGGTGCATTTCTATGGGTCCCGTCGTGAAGTGGTGCTCAGCCAGGGCGAGGCGTTCTTCGAGGTCGCCCCGGCGGCCGACCGACCCTTCACCGTCGATGCCCAGCGCAGCCGGGTGACGGTGGTCGGCACGGCCTTCAATGTGCGCAATGGGCCGGGCGAAGTCGTGGTCAAGGTGCTGCATGGGCACGTGCGGGTGCAGCCGGATCGCGCCGAAGGTGCCTCGCCGGTCAGCCTGCGCGCCGAACAGGGCCTGGCCGTTACCACGCTCACCGCTGCTTATCGCCCCATCGCCGCAAGCGCAGACAGCATTGGCGGTTGGCGCAATGGACGCCTGGTGTTCCGGCGCACCCCGCTGGACGAAGTGGCGCAGGAGGTCGGGCAGTATCTGGGCCATCCCGTCACGTTGGGCCAGCCAGGGCTGAAGTTCCTGCCGGTCTCCGGCTACGCAGCCACCGATGCCCCGGCCACCTTCCTGGAAGCGCTGCCGGATCTGTTGCCCGTGCAGGTGACCCGCACTGCCCAGGGCGGCTATCGCATCGACGAACGGCCTGTCACCCGCTGACGCCGGAACGAAAATTTCTTCCGGCGCGGGTTCCCACCCCACCGCCATTTTCCGTTTACCCCAGTGAGGCCAGTAGCGGCCAAGCATGATGGAGCGGTAATGGGGTACATGAAGATCAAGCGCGCACTTGTTGCTGGCGCGTTCTCTACGGGGGTACACGCCAAGCGGCTGCCGTTGCTGGCACTGTGCATTTCCAGCGCGCTGGCAGCGCCGACCATTGCACAGGCGCAGCCGGCTGCGCGCGTGCAGTTCGATATTCCGGCGCAACCGCTGGATGCCGCACTGCGCCGCTTTTCCGAGCAGTCCCGGCAGCAGGTGCTGTTCAGCGAATCGGCGGTGGCGGGCCGTCGCGCCCCGGCCTTGACCGGCAGCTACACGCCGCAGGAGGCACTGGCGCGCCTGCTGGAGGGGAGTGGCGTGCGTGTCAATGCCACCCGTCCGGGCGTGTTCACCCTGGCCCAGGAAGCAGCAACACCTGCGCGCAGCAAGGAGGCCCAGACCACCCTGCAGACCGTGAACGTGACCGCCAATGCCCCAAGCGATGGCGCTTACACGGCACGTGAACTGAGCCTGGGCAAGCTGGGGCAGAGCATCCGCCAGACCCCGCAGTCGGTCAGCGTGATCACCCGCCAGCAGCTGGACGACCGCAACCTCACCACGCTGGACGAGGCCCTGGCGCAGACCACGGGTGTGACCAAGACCGCCCGCAACTTCGGCAACCACAAGTTCTCGATCCGCAGCTTTACCGTGGACGACAGCAACTATCTGGTCGACGGCGTGGCCGGCATCGTCTATGCGCCCGTGGGTTGGCTGCCGATCGACACCGCGGTACTGGAGCGCGTTGAAGTGCTGCGCGGTGCTGGTGGCATGATGCTGGGTGCAGCCGACCCCAGCGGAGCAATCAACATGGTGCGCAAGCGCCCGCGCGACCAGGCTCATCTGGATCTGGCCGCAACCGTGGGCTCGTGGGACAACTACCGTGTCGAAGTCGATGGCGGTGGCCCGCTCAATGCCGCCGGCAGCGTGCGCGGCCGACTGGTCGCCGCCTACCAGGACCGCGATTACTTCCAGCGGGGCACCTCATCGAAGACGCCGGTGGCCTATGGGGTGATCGATGCCGATCTGGGCACGGATACCACGCTGACCTTCGGCCTGCGCCATCAGGCCAGTGACACCGACGGCTACTGGCTGTTCGGCCTGCCGCGCTACACCGATGGCGGTGCGCTGGACATCAAGCGTTCCACCTCGCTCATCCAGGACTGGAACCGGCAGGAGGGCTCCGTCGACGAAGCCTTTGCAGAGGCGGAGCACCGCTTCAACGAACGCTGGAAGGCACGCCTGTCGGTGAACCGCACCGAGTCGGACCTGGACCAGCGTGTCGCGGTTCCGCTGGGCGGGGTGGACCGCGCCACCGGCATCGGTTCGCGCTTCTATGACATCTATTTCAACCGCTCGCGCGTGCGTAGTGATGGCATCGACCTGCACACCACCGGCAGTTTCGACGCCTTCGGCCGCAGCCATCAGCTGCTGCTGGGCGCGATGTGGTCGCGCCAGCGTACCCGCCAGAGCTCGGCGGACCTGGCCATCGACGTGCCGATTGATGTCTACGCACCCGACCACAGCGCCATTGCGCAGCCGATGCAGCCCGCGTGGGACTGGTCAGAAAACGCCCGCGCCCAGCAGAGCGGCGTGTACAGCAACCTGCGCCTGCAGCTGGCAGAACCGCTGCACCTCACGCTGGGTGGCCGGTTGAGCTGGGTGAAGTACCAGTCCAGCGATGGCTTCACCGGCGCCAAGAGCCGCGACTACGAACAGAAGCACGAATTCACCCCGTACGCCGGCCTTGTCTACGACCTGGGTCCGCAATGGTCGGTCTATGCCAGCTACGCCGATACCTTCCAGCCGCAGAGCTCGTACGTCACCGCGTCCGGCTCGGTGCTGGATCCGGCCATCGGCGCCAACTACGAGCTGGGCGTGAAGGGTGAGTTGAACGATGGCCGCCTGAATGTCTCCGCCGCAGTGTTCTCCATCCGCAAGACCGGCAACGCCGTGGTGGACGAATCCGACCCGGGCAGCTGCCGTGGCTCGCTGGCGTCGTCCGATTGCTACCGCAATGGCGGCAAGCTGCGCAGCAAGGGCTTTGAGCTGGAGGCCAGCGGCGAACTGGCGCCGGGCTGGCAGATGATGGCGGGCTATACCCACGTCACCAGCCGCGACGATGAGGGCGCGACCATCAGCGCCGAGACGCCCCGCCACCTGCTGCGCCTGTCGACGTCCTACCAGCTGCCGGGCAAGTGGAACGCGTTCTCCGTGGGCGGTGGTGTATCGGCACAGAGCAGCTACTCCTATCCGGCCTACGACGACCCGGACTGGCGCATGGGCGCAGCGGGACGTGCCGTGTGGGACCTGCGGGCCGGCTACCGGATCAATCCGCGCTGGAGCGTAGGCGTCAACGTGGCCAACCTGTTCGACACCCGCTACTACGCGATGATCAGCCAGATCCGCCGCGGCAACTTCTTTGGCGAACCCCGCAATGTGATGCTGACGCTGCGCGGCTCGCTGTGACCTTCCGTAGCCGGCGGGGCAACGGCCTGCCCGCCACGGGGCAGGCATGAAAGCGGGCTTTCGGCAGAGCATGTCGTGGCTGCACACCTGGTGCGGCCTCACCTGTGGCTGGTTGTTGTGCGCGATTTTCCTGACCGGCACGCTCAGCGTGTTCCGTGAGCCGATCACGCGATGGATGGAGGCCGGCCCCGTGCCGGTCTCCTCGCCAGCGGTGGACACCGCAACGCAGGCGGTGCGTGCGCAGCACTGGCTGGCCGCCAACGCCGCCGATGCCCGGGCATGGCAGATCCGTTGGCCTGCGCAGCACGGCTGGCCGCTGGAGCTGTCATGGGAGGATGGCGACGGCACTGCGCACGAACGCTGGGTGGATGCCCGCGCCGGCATGCCACAGCCTCCACCTCGTCTTCGGGAAACCGAAGGCGGGCGCAACTTCATGTCCTTCCATTACACCCTGCACGGCGGCATGGCCGGCTACTGGCTGGTCGGCTGGATCACCGCCTGCATGCTGCTGGCGCTGGTGTCCGGCGTGGTGGTGCATAAACGCATCTTCAAGGACTTCTTCACCTTCCGCCCGGGCAAGGGACAGCGCAGTTGGCTGGATGCGCACAACCTGAGTGCCGTGCTGACCCTGCCGTTCCTGTTCATGATCGGCTACACCGGGCTGACCTTCTTCTACAGCAGCTATCTGCCGTGGCCGGTGCATGCGGCCTATGGCGATGCCGATGACGCCTATGCGCGCTACGAAGCCGAGCTGGCGCCTGTGCAGCCGACTCCGCCAGGCATCCTGGTATCCACCGCGCAACTACCGGACCTGCAGCACCTGCTGGCACGCGCGCAGGCCATCATCGGGCAGCCGCCGGCATTGATCGTGATCCAGGCGCCCGGCACCGTGCACAGCGTGGTGGAGGTGATCGGTCGCAAGCCCGTGGGGCGCGCAGACAGGCATCTGCTGACCGAGGCCAGCCGGGTGACGTTCGATGCTGCCAGCGGCGCGCTGCTGCAACAGCATGGTGCACATCCGCATGTCATTGGCGCCGTACAGGTGCACGAAACCATCGAAGCACTGCACAAGGCCGATTTCGGCGGCTGGCCGATGAAGTGGCTGTACTTCATCAGCGGCCTGCTGGGCACGGCGATGATCGCCATCGGCACGCTGCTGTTCTCCATCAAGCGGCGCAAGCGCAGCGAGCATGAGTTCGGCGCGGCCACGGCGGGCATCTACCGCTGCGTGGAAGCCTTCAACGTGGCATCGCTGGCCGGGGTGGCGCTGGCAAGCATCGTCTACCTGTATGGCAATCGGTTGCTGCCATTGGAAATGAGCGGTCGCAGTGCGTGGGAAATACGCATTTTTCTTGCGGCCTGCGCTGCCTCGGTGCTGCACGCGCTTTGGCGCCCACCTCGCCTGGCCTGGATCGAGCAGCTGTGGCTGGCCGCAGCGCTGTGCCTGGCACTGCCGCTGGTGAACATGGCAACCACCGGTCAAGGCATGCTGATGTATCTGCAGCGCGGTGCATGGCAGCAGGCCGGCGTGGAGCTGGTCGCACTGGCATTCGGGTTGATGCTGGCAAGAATGGCCCTGATGCTGCAGCGCCGCTGGCCACGGGCGCAGGAGGCGGCGCGCCCGGCCAAGCCTCCGGCCGGGCGGGAACCGGCCTATCGCTGGCAGGTGGCGAGCCGCGTGCTGGCCGCCTCGCTGGGCGGATACCTGATCACTGCCGTTACGGCCACGGCACTGGCGTTGTTGTTGCCCGTGCTGGCAGGGGTAAGGACAGCCGTTTCGGTCCTGGCCAGTTCACTGCTGGGGTTCGTGCTGTTCATTGCCGTTGCTGCGGGCGTCTTCAGTGCCCGCAGTGTTGGGAGGGTGTGGCTGAGTCTGGCGGCGGGGAGTGCCCTGATGGGGTTGCTGGTGGCGATGCTGCGGACGGGGTGAGGCCAGGGGGGGGGCGTTGGCCTGTCACATGCTTCCGTCCAGGCTCTTCCGGAAGAACGCCCCCAGCGCTGCAAACGGAATCAGATCGGTGCGGTCGTACAGATCCACATGGCCTGCACCCTTCACCCACAGCAGTTCCTTCGGTTGTCCCGCCAGCCGGTAGGCCTCCTTACTGAATTCCTTTGAATGCGCCTGATCACCCGCAATGAACAACATCGGACGCGGGGAGATGGTCTCGATGTCGTTGAACGGATAGAAGTTCATGAACTTCACGTTGCTGGTCAGCGTCGGGTGGGTGGTGAGCTGCGGTGATGAGCCGGCCGGCGTGAATTCGCCACGCGGCGTTCGGTAGAAGTCGTAGAACTCGCGCTGGATCGGATGAGTTTCTGCCTCAAGCCTATGCACCGTGCCGGAGGTGTACTGTGCGGCGCC
This sequence comes from Stenotrophomonas sp. TWI1409, assembly GCF_039673015.1. Lineage (NCBI taxonomy): Bacteria > Pseudomonadati > Pseudomonadota > Gammaproteobacteria > Lysobacterales > Lysobacteraceae > Stenotrophomonas > Stenotrophomonas sp. TWI1409. Next base: position 86,104 of record NZ_JBDJKU010000001.1, on the reverse strand, counting down.
GCCCTCGGCTTCGACCCAACGCTGGCGCGCGGCAGCAGCAATCACGGCCTTGCGCTGCTCAACGCTCTGCGAGCGGTTGAGGGCACTGCGGTTCGCAGCGCCCATGTCGTACATGCTGACGGTAGCAATGGCTTTCATGCGCGGGTCGATCTTGGCCGCACTGATCACGAAACTGCCACTGCCGCAGATGCCAAGCAAGCCGATCCGTTCGCGATCCACCTGTGGCTGCGTGCCCAGGTAATCGACGGCTGCACTGAAGGCCTCGGCATAGATGTCCGGCGCAACTGCATTGCGGGGCTCGCCCGCACTTTCACCCCAGAATGACTGGTCGATAGCCAGGGTCACGAAACCTTGTTCAGCCAGCTTCTGTGCGTAGAGATCCGCACTCTGCTCCTTCACCGCGCCCATGGGATGGCCCACGATGATGGCGGGTAATGCTTGCCCAGGCCTGCGGTTCTTCGGCACGTAAAGATTGCCGACGATCTGCATGTGGTACTGGTTGTTGAAGCGCACCTTCTCGCTGGTGAGCTGAGTGCTGTGATAGAAGTTGTCCGCGCCGTGGGCCATGTCCTGTCCAACTGCAGTGAGGGGGATGGCCGCGAGGACCAGAGAAAGCAGCAGCGTCTTCATTCGCGCATCTCCGAATACTGTTCGTCGCTTACTTTCTCCAGCCACGTCACCGGGCTGCCATCCACCGCCTCGGCAATCGCGATGTGGGTCATCGCCACTGCGGCACTTGCGCCATGCCAGTGCTTCACGCCCGGGGCGATCCACACGGTGTCACCCGGACGGATCTGCTGGCGTGGCTGACCCCACTGCTGCACCCAGCCCACGCCCGCTGTCACGATGAGGGTCTGGCCCAGCGGGTGGGTGTGCCAGGCCGTGCGTGCGCCGGGCTCAAATGTGACCGTTGCACCGCCTACGCGTGCCGGCGCAGGGCGTTGGAAGCCGCCGTCGATGCGCACGTTGCCGGTGAAGTAGTCAGCGGGGCCCGCCACGGAAGATGCGCTGCCAGCAGGCGTTATGCTCAGATCGTCACTGGCCGGGCCGCCGCCGGTGGCAGGCGCAGCCATGGATATCAACGTGCCGAGAAGCATGGACATGGGGAGTACTCCAGGAGTTGGGGGATTACCAGGCGTAGGCATTGGGCGCCTCGCCACCGGGGCCAGGCCAGATCGCATCCAGTCGAGCCAGTGAGGCATCTGAGAGCTTCAGGGCAGGGGCCTTCAGGTTCTGCAAAAGCTGGTCCACCGTGCGCGGCCCGCTCAGCGCGGTGGTCACCACCGGGTTGTGCAGCAGCCAGGCCAGCGCCACGTCGGCGGGCACCTCGCCCAGCTCATCGCAGAACGTTTCATACGCTTCCAGCTGCGGGCGCAGCTGTTCGATACGCTGCAGGAGCTGCGGGGTAGCGCGTCGGCCATTGGCGACCTTCTTCAGCATGCCTCCCAGCAGGCCCATGCCGATCGGGCTCCAGGGGATCAGGCCCAACCCGTGGTAGCGCAGTGCCGGGATCACTTCCAGCTCCACCGTGCGCTGGGTCAGGTTGTACAGGCTCTGCTCGGCCACCAGGCCGAAGGTGTGCCGCGCGGTGGCCACGCCCTGGGCGGTGGCGATGTCCCAGCCGGCAAAGTTGCTGCTGCCCACGTAGGTGATCTTGCCTTCGCGGATCAGCTGTTCCATGGCCTGCCAGATTTCTTCCCATGGCGTGGCCCGGTCCACATGGTGCATCTGGTACAGATCGATGTGGTCGGTCTGCAGTCGGCGCAGGCTGGCCTCGCAGGCGCGGCGGATGTGGTACGCCGACAGCCGGCGATCATTCGGGCCCAGCCCCATCGGCTGGTACACCTTGGTCGCCAGTACCAGGCCATCACGCTTGCCACTGCGCTTGAGCCAGCGCCCAATGATCTCTTCGGAGAGGCCGAAGCCCTGCGCCATGCCCGGGGACTGCGGTCCGCCGTAGACGTCGGCGCTGTCGAAGAAGTTGATGCCGGCATCCACGGCGGCATCCATGATGGCGAAGCTGGTCGGCTCGTCGGCAAGCTCGCCGAAGTTCATGGTGCCAAGACCCAGCCGGCTGATCTTCAGGCCCGAGCGGCCCAGAGAGGTGTAGTGCATGGGGAACTCCTTCAGGAATGGACAGGCAGGCGATGGTGCTGCACCGAGCGCGCAGCGATGCAAGACGTCACCGCCGAGCCCATCAGCAGGACAGCGCTGAACCAGAACGTGGCGCGGTAGCCCTGGTGGTCCAGCAGCAGGCCGCCCACGGTCGCACCGATGGCGATGGCCATCTGCACCACGGCCACCATCAGGCCGCCACCGGCCTCGCCGTCATCGGGCAAAGTGCGGGCCAGCCACGACCACCAGGCCACGGGCGCCGACGTGCCAAGCAAGCCCCACAGGGCGAACAACACCGCCACCCTCGGCAGCGTGTTGCCGAGCAGGATCATGCACCCAGCCACCACGGCCATCAGTACGGGCAGCAGCACCAGTGTGCGGAAGAGTGCCTTGTGCACGAAGGGCTCGATCAACAACGTGCCGGCCAGGCCCGCAGCACCCATCAACAGCAGCAACAGTGACAACGTCGAAGGCGATACGTGCAGCGTGGCTTCCACGAATGGGCGCAGGTAGGTGAACAGCGAGAACTGGCCCATGAAGAACAGGCTCACGCCCGCCATGCCCCACGCCACCGGCGGGCGCTTCAACAGCGCGAACACATTCCACGAAGCGCGCCCGGCGGTCGCCTTCATCGATGGCAGCGCGGCGATCTTCCACAACAGGGCCACCACAGCCACCGGCACCAGCGAGAAGAACGCGCCGCGCCAACCGATGATGGCGCCGAAGTAGCTGCCCATCGGCGCTGCAATGACCGTGGCAAGCGCGTTGCCGCCGTTGACGATGGCCAGTGCACGGGGCACCTGGTGCGAAGGAACCAGGCGCATGGCGGTGGCCGCCGACATGGCCCAGAAGCCACCGATGGCCACGCCGATCAGCGCACGGCCCAGCATGAACACCGGGAAGCTGGGCGCCAGTGCCGCCAGCGTTCCCGAGAGGATCATTGCGGTAGTGAGGCCCAGCAGCAGCCATTTGCGGTCCAGCTGCCCGGCCAGTGGCGAGACCAGCAGGCTGGTGACCAGTGCAAATGCACCGGACACCGCGATCGCCTGGCCTGCCTGGCCTTCACTGACCTGCAGGTCGGTGGCGATGGGCGTCAGCAGGCTGACCGGCATGAATTCGGAAGCGACCAGCGCGAAGGCGCCGAGTGACAGGGCCAACACCGCGCCCCATTCCCTGGGGGATGCCGAGCGGACAGGCGCGGCCATGCCTGCCCCAGCCGGGGGGAGATTGAGTGAACTCATGAAGGTATCCAGGCCCAGAAGGGCGACAACGGCGGAAGGTTCCGGCGGCCGGACCTCCCGTGGTGGGGGAGGGGGCCAGTCTGGACCACACGCTGGCGTTTGATTAGATAATCAATTTCGAATGGGTCAATTAGTTGCGCTAATCAATCCCTGTGACACACTGCACGCATGGCACGACGCAACTTCAATGACCTGCTGGCTTTCGTGACCGTAGCGCGGGAGGGCAGCTTCACCCGTGCGGCGGGCGTGCTGGGGGTTACCCAGTCCGCACTGAGTCAGGCCATCAAGACCCTGGAAGAGAGTCTCGGTATTCGGCTGCTGACGCGCACGACGCGCAGCGTTTCGCCGACCACGGCAGGCGAGCGCCTGCTGCAGTCGATCGGCAACCACTTCGACGACATCGAAATGGAGCTCGAAGCTCTTACTGCATTGAGGGACACACCGGCCGGGCAGATCAGGATCACCAGTGGCGACCACGTACTGCGCACGGTGCTGCTGCCCAAGCTGATGCCGCTGCTGCACCGCTATCCGGACATCCGCATCGAGTTCGATGTCAGCTATGCACTGCGTGACATCGTTGCCGACCGCTTCGACGCCGGTGTTCGCCTTGGCGAATCCATCGACAAGGACATGGTCGCCCTGCCCATCGGCCCACGCCTGCGCATGGCCACCGCAGGGACGCCGGGCTACTTCGCTGCGCACGGAATGCCGAAGGTGCCGGGCGATCTGACTGGTCACCGGTGCATCAACATCCGTCTTCCCACCAGCGGTGGACTGTATGTGTGGGAGTACGAGAAGAAGGGTCGCGAGATCAATGTGCGCGTGGATGGCCCGCTGGTGTTCAGCACGTCACCGCACATGGTCGATGCCGCGCTTGATGGCCTGGGCCTGGTGCATCTGCCCGTTGATGAGCTGGCACCCCATCTGGAAAGCGGCCGCCTGGTGCGGGTACTGGAGGACTGGTGCCCGCTGTTCCCCGGCTATCATCTGTATTACCCGAGCAGGCGGCAGCCTTCCCCGGCGTTCAGCCTGGTGCTGGAGGCATTGCGGGTCTAGGTCGATGTTGCCTCGATGACCGTCCGGCATCACAGCCGCGATGGGCTCACTGGAACTGGATCGCCGCCCTGCAGCCGGCCCTCGCGTGCGGGTTCTTCGCTACCGATCCGGAAACGTGCCGCATCCCAACCGATGCAGAACGCGGCAAGAGTTTGACCAGGCGGAACGCACGCTTGGACAGCCCACCCGTCTACTGGGCGGGGCACGTTCTACGAGTACCTTGCAATGCGTATTCTGGACCTCCTGGACACGCTGCGTTCACGGCCACCGACACCCGCGCTCACCACACTGCACCTCCCTTACGCACAAAGAGGTGCGACATGGCCACCTGTGATGTCTGCGGCAACAACTACGACAAGAGTTTCACCCTGCAGCAGGGCGGACGCAGCGGAACCTTCGATTCGTTCGAGTGCGCCATCCATGCATTCGCACCGCGCTGTGCACATTGCGACTGCGCAGTTATCGGACATGGCGTTGAAGGAAAGGGCCAGATCTTCTGCTGTGCACATTGCGCCGGTCATGCCGGTGTACAAGGTGTAGCGGACCGGGCCTGAGCTGCCTCGGTTTGACCCTGCCGATTACGCAGAGACCAGCGACGAAAGTCGAGCGACCCGGGCTGCACCCGAGTTCACCAGCACTGCCAGTGCACGCCGTTTCTGGGAGGGCATCGCCGCCACAGCTTCCAATGCCACCACGACCTCGAACTCCCTGGCGTTGGCGTCCAGCGCCGTGGCCAGGACACACGAGTCGGCCGTCATGCCAGTGAGGCAAAGACGGCGTACTCCCAGCTTGGCCAGCAGAATCGGCAAGGGACTGGCGAGGAACGCCGAGTGCTTGGGCTTGAGCACGAAATAGTGGCCGGGCAGGGGGGAGAGGGTTGTGGCAATTCGGGCAGCCGTCCCCCCGTCCCGCTGGCACTGCTCCACTTGCTGGCGGAAGTCCCGCTTCCAATCTGAGAAGTTGTCATTGGCATAGATGACTGGCCACCCTTGGTCATCGAAGTGGTCTCTCAGGCGGCGGATCTGCCGGGCCGCCTTCTCTGCCGCTGGCGCCAGCGCATCTGCACCTGGGAAGTCGAAACGACTGAACATGTCGATGATCAGCAGGGCGGTAGAAGGGCGGCGTGCCATGCCTCAATCTCCTGTCTGGGCATGGGGCGCTTCGACCGGCTTGGACTGTGGCGAATCCTTCTGGCGCAGGAAGATGGTCAGCACAACCAGAGACAGCACGGCCAGAAACTCACTTTGCCAGTTCTGCATGGATTCGAACCAGAACGTGCTGCTGGCCAGGTGCTCGAGAAAGCCCGGCACTGGCAGGCCCTGCAGCTGCTGCTCGGCTTGTTCGGCTCGCCAGCTTCCCAATGCGTGCAGCGTAAAGCTGGTCAGGAACAACAGGCCGAAGGCGATCGCAAGCGAGTGCCCGTAGATGACTTTCCATGCGCCACCACGCCTGAAGGGCCAAGGCGTCGGCCCCGGCTCGATGCGATTCTGTTCCTGCGCAGGGTCCAAGGGCCGCGATTCGGCCGAACCGCGCTGGCGCAGGCTGACCGTCAGAAGCACGTACATCCCCATCTGCAGGAATTCGCTCTCCCAGTTCTCAAATGTGGCGCTGACGAAATGCCCGGTTGCCAGGTAGTGCCAGAGATCGATCGGCGTGCGTCCGTGCTGCACCAGCTCCTGGTTGTGCACGTGATGTCCCGCAATTGCCTGCCCACCAATGAATACGACGGTGAGCACAAGCAGCACCAGCGAGAGACCGTTGCGCTTCCACATGCAACACCTCGTTCAGGCTGTTCCAGAGACCATGCATGAAGCTTGCTCGGTCGCAGCGCCATGACTTGTGATTGCTGCGCATCCAGAATGTGATGTGGTCTCAACGTTTCCCTGTGGGATCGGGATCAGGACGCTCGTAGTCCTCGGGTACAGCCTTGGGCCCATCGCCATCGTCGGGCATGTCGTGCTCCTTCCATCTGGCTCGATCATTGCGCCGCTTGTCCGGCGTATGTGCCTTCGACTGATCATCCACGTCCGTGGTCGGATTGAAGGGGAGTTTGTCGGTCATGGGTTGCTCCTACAGCAGGAGGTTGAAGCGTGCAATCAATCCGGTTAACGCGGTGACGTCGCGAAATGAACACCATGCACACCGGGATGTCACCGCAGGGGGAGGGGGGTGTTGCGATGCTGGAACCCCCTCTTGCTGGAGAAGCGCGATGCAGGCATTGACCTACCACGGCCGCAAGGATGTACGTGTCGAGACCGTGCCGGACCCGGTACTGGCGGCTGACGACGATCTGATCCTGCGTGTTACCGCTACCGCCATCTGCGGCTCGGACCTGCATCTGTATAGGGGCAAGATTCCCGATCTGCACGACGGCGATGTGCTGGGCCACGAATTCATGGGCGTCGTGGAAGAGGTCGGCAGCGGCGTCACCCAGGTCAACCCGGGGGATCGGGTGGTGATTCCCTTCGTGATCGCCTGTGGTGAGTGCTTCCACTGTCGGCTGGCCGAGTATGCCGCCTGCGAAACCACCAATACCGGCAAGGGCGCCGCGCTGAATCAGAAGGGCCTTCTGCCGCCGGCCGCGCTGTTCGGATACAGCCATCTGTATGGCGGGGTTGCCGGTGGCCAAGCGGAGTTCGTGCGCGTGCCCAAGGCGAATATGGGCCCGCTACGTATTCCGGAAGGCGTAGCCGACGAGCAGGTCCTGTTCCTGTCTGACATCCTCCCCACCGGCTACCAGGCCGCGCTGAACGCAGGGGTGAAGCCGGGCTCAACGGTGGCCATCTTCGGTGCGGGCCCGGTAGGGCTGATGAGCGCGGCCTGCTGCCGGCTGCTGGGGGCGGAGACCATCTTCATGGTCGACCATCTTCGTTACCGCCTGGACTACGCGCGCCGTGCTTACGGTGTTACGCCCATTGACTTCAAGGCGACCGAAGACCCGGCGGACTACATCCTTACCCAGACCAGCGGGCGGGGCGTGGACGCTTGCATTGAGGCGGTAGGCTTCGAGGCCGAGGGCAGTGCGCTGGAGTCAGCATTGACCGCCGTGAAACTGGAAGGCAGCAGCGGCGTGGCGATCCGGCAGTGCATCGCGGCAGCACGCCGCGGCGGGGTGGTCAGCATCCCGGGCGTCTACGCCGGCTTCATCCATGGCTTCCTGCTGGGTGACGCGTTCGACAAGGGGCTGACGTTCAAGATGGGGCAGACCCACGTGCAGGGACTGATGCCGGAACTGCTCGACGCAATCATGGAAGGAAAGCTGGACCCGGGTGACATCATCTCGCACCGGATGCGCCTGGCCGATGCAGCGCAAGGCTATGCAATGTTTGATGCGAAGGACGACGACTGCCGCAAGATCGTATTGACACCTTGAGCATGCCGCCATGAGCGCGATCATCATGACGTGCGTCTATGCGCTCTGGTTGGCCGCCGGTTGGCTCGACTTCCATTTCCACCGGCGTACCGACCTGCCGCACACCTCTGCGTTGCGGGAAAGCGCATTGCACGGGCTGCAGCTACTGCTGATTGGTAGTGGCGTGCTGGCATGGCTCCTGCTGGAGAATACTCGGTCACTCGTCGCGCTCCTGGCGCTTCTGGTGATCGCACACGCGATCACCGGCTATTTCGACACCGTCAGCGCGGACGGTCGCCGGCGTATCAGTCCAGCGGAGCAGCACGTGCACAGCGTGCTCGATGCCGCGCCGTGGGTCCTGCTGGGCTGGGTCGGCTGGCACGCGCAGCCGCGGTGGTCGCTGAGCGTGGATCCTGCGGCGCTTGAGGCCTGGTGGCTCGTTCTTTTGCCGTCGCTGGTGCTGGTGGTGCTGCCATGGCTGTGGGAATTGCAGCAGTGCCTGCGCGTGAGGCAGCAACGGCGTGGGACAGGTGCGTGAGGATCACTGCGCAGGGCATTCATGTGCCCGCCACACCTCCAAGACAGTGATGTGACCGCCTGCCGCCTACGTTCATGACATATCTTCATTGCAGAAGCCCTCATGCAGGATGTGACGCCGCCATCATCATTGATCAACCGCGCCCGCCAGGTACTCGTCCAGCAGCCTGAACTGCCATTACCGGGATGCGGGCAGACACTGGATCGTTGGAGGGCGCTTGCGGCGTTGGGGGGCGAAGATCTCTGCCTGGCCAAGGTGCTGGAGGCACACTACGACGCGCAGGCGATCATGGCCGAGTTGAAGGCACCGTCGGCTACTGAAGGCCAACTGTGGGCGGTGTGGGCCGCAGAGGGCCCGGCGAGCACACTCCGCATCGACGCCGAGGGCAGGCTGCGCGGGGACAAGCCCTGGTGTTCGGGCAGCGCCTGGGTGGATGCCGCATTGGTCACGGTTCGCAGCGCTCAGGGGGTGTGGCTATGCCAGGTCGCGGCGGAGCACTGGACGACGCTGTCGGGTGAGCCTTGGCCCGCCGTCGGCATGGCCGGGATTCCGTCCACCACCGTGCGCTTTGATGCCGCGCCGATGGTGATACTGGGCGCGCGCGATGACTATCTGCAGCGACCGGGCTTCTGGCATGGAGGCGCGGGTATTGCGGCGGTCTGGTTTGGCGCAGCGGTCGCGCTGGCCGAGCGCATGCGATCCGCCTGCACCGAGGGAAATCGCGCACGTCTACTGGGCGAAGTGGACCTCGCGCTGGCGCCGGCCGCGGCGCTGCTTCGCGAACTGGCGGCACGCATCGATGCCGAGCCCGAATCGGCGCATCGCGAGGACGTGGTGCGGGTACGTTGCGTGATCGAGCGTGCGGCCACGCGCGTGCTGGATCTGGCGGGTCGGGCTCTGGGCCCGGCCCCCATGTGCCTGGAAGACGCCCATGCCCACCGCTGCGCGGACCTGGCCGTGTTCCTTCGCCAGAACCACGCCGACCGCGATTGGGAGTGGTTGGGTGTGCAGCGGGCGGCCCAGGAGGCGACATGGGCGCTGTAGCCAATGCACCGCTGCAAGGCGAAGGAACCCAGGAGCAGGCATGGCTGCGCTGCCATTGGCTCTGGCAGCAGCCGATCACACCGGCAAGCGGGCTGTGCACCGGGCATGACCGCCTGGTGGTGGTCGCGCCGCACCCGGATGACGAAATCCTCGGCTGTGGCGGACTGCTCCATCACGCAGTGGGGCAGGGCATGGAGGTGAGCGTCGTTGCCGTGACGGACGGCGAAGCATGCTATCCGGGCGAGCCGTGGTGGACGCCAGGGCGCTTGCGGTCGGCACGGCGGGCGGAGCTTGCCGCGGCCCTTGGCGAACTCGGCATCCCGGCCGGTTCCATATTTCACCTGGGTATCGCCGACGGCGCGGTCAGCACGCACGAACAGGGCCTGGAAGGCTGGCTGCAACAGCATCTGCAGCCGCGTGACCTGGTCCTGGCGCCATGGCGGTTTGATGGCCACCCCGACCATGAAGCGGCAGGGCGTGCTGCCTGCCGCGCCGCCCGGGCGGTGGGGTGCCGCCGTCTGGAGTACCCGGTCTGGGGATGGCACTGGTTGGATCCGGCCTGTGCACATATGGCGTGGGAGGTGCCCAGACTGGTCGACATTTCAGCAGTGGCGGCCGCGAAACGAAACGCGATCGCGCATTTCCGGACGCAGACGGGCGACGTGCCGGGCTTGAACAGCCCTCCGGTGCTGCCCGCGCATGTACTGACCCGATTCTTCCGAAACTACGAGGTATTCCTGGCATGAGCGCGCAACCGTACTTCGATGACCTGCATGAGCAGGAGGACCCGTTCGGCTACCGAAGCCGATGGTATGAAGAACGCAAGCGTGCACTGCTACTGGCAAGCCTGAGCCAGCGTCATTTCACTCGCGGGTGGGAGCTGGGTTGTTCCAATGGCGTACTGACCGAGGCCCTGGCCGCCCGTTGCGAGCGACTTCTGGCAACCGACATCAGCCCGCGTGCTGCGTTCCAGGCCCGCCGCAACCTGGCCCACCTGCCGCACGTGCAGGTCCACTGCGCCAGCCATCCCGAGCAATGGCCGCCGGGCCGCTTCGATCTGATCGTCTGCGGCGAAATGGGCTACTACCTGGGAGCCGGCGCGCTGCGCGAGCTGCGCGCCGGTATCGGGGAAGCGCTTCGCGATGACGGGCTGCTGGTGGCCTGCCATTGGCTGCCCTCGTTCCCGGGGCGCGCGAGCCGCACCGAGGTCGTGCATCGATGCTTGGGTGAAGGCCTGCAGGAGGCCTTCCACTATCGCGAGGCGGACTTCGTACTGCAGGGCTGGGCGCGCGGCGCGATGTCGTTGGCCCGACTGGAGGGCCTGCGGTGATAGGCGTGCTGGTTCCAGCCCACAACGAGGCCGCCAGCATGGAGCGGTGCCTGCAGTCGATCAGGAGGGCGGCCCTGAATCCCGGGCTGGGTGGCGAAGCGGTGGAGGTGATTGTTGCGCTGGACGATTGTTCGGACGCCACGGAATCCATCTGCGCCCAGCAACGGGTTGATACGCTGCGGTTGGATGCACGCTGCGTGGGCATCGCCCGGGCCGCCGCCGCCGCCGAGCTGCTGGGTCGGGGTGCAAGATGGCTGGCGAGCACGGACGCGGACAGCGAGGTACCTCCTGAGTGGCTGATCGCACAGCTTGAGGCACGCCCGGACGTCTTCTGCGGGCTGGTGGACATCGCAACGAACTGCAGCGCCGAGGAGCGCCTGCGCAAGGCGTTCCGGAGGCGGCAGCAATGGGGGGACGATCATGGGCGTATCCACGGTGCGAACCTGGGTGTTTCCGCCCAGGCCTATCGTGCGGCAGGCGGCTTTTCGCCGCTGCACTGCGGGGAGGACGTCCAGCTGGTGAGGACATTGCAGCGCCTCGGCGCTGATGTGCGGTGGGCGGGTGCGCCGCTCGTCATGACCAGTGCCCGCCTGGCAGGACGCGCGACAGGGGGATTTTCAGCCTATCTGGCGGAGATGGGAGCGGCGGGCGCCGCTTCGGCGGCGGGCCAGCCAATCCTGTTGACTTGAAAATCAGGCATTTCGGCGCGCCATGGCGGAATGCAACGGAAATGCTGTTAAAAACCCCGGTTCGCCGGGCAATATGTGACCAATTCACGTTTGGCGTTTACGGTCTCTCAACGACACCGGCCTTAGATTGAGCGACCGGGAGAGCAGGAGCGCCACCATGCCGAACAGAGCGATTGTCTATGTCAGCGAAGCCGTCGCTGGATTCACGTCCGCGCGCTTGGAAGCACTGATGGAAGATGCGGCCCGCTTCAACCGATCAGCGGGTGTGACCGGCGTCCTTCTATTCGACGGCCGGCACTTCCTGCAATACATGGAGGGCCCCGCCGATGGGCTGGATGTGGCCTTCTCCCGCGTCAGCGGCGCCGGCAGTCACACCGACCTGATGGAGCTTGCTCGCGGGCGTGTCGGGCAACGGCGGTTGCCGTTCTGGCCAATGCGCTGCCTGTCAGTCAGTGCGGGTGAGCTGCGGATGGTCGCCCTTGCTGACTGGACCAGTTTCATCCAACGGGCGGCGACGAACCAGGCGGGAGCTACCGCGATGGAAAAGCTCCTCTCGATCGTCGAACCCTATGCTAAAGCGGCCTGACTGGTCGATGCGCTGCTGTAGGCCGACCCTCCCGAATTTCGCAGGGCGGCGCAGGACAAGTGAAATGGGTTTTCCCTTGCTGACACCCCACTGAGTTGACTGCGACGCAGGATCAGTGCGTGGTCAAGGTCGTGCAGGCATCGCCCATCACGCGTTGGACGGCCTGCTGCAACTGGGCGATGTGGAAAGGTTTGCCCACGAAGGCCGCGCTTCGGTGGCGCTGTGGTACCAGTTGGTCATAGACCGCAGACACAAACAGGAACGGGATGCCAAGCTCGGTCAAGCGATCGGCGACCGGAAAGACCACGCCGTCACGAAGCTCCACATCCAGCACGGCGCCATCGAACGTCTGCTTCTCCAACAGCCCCATCGCATCAAACACGCTGTACGCATGGGTTACCTGGCCCCCTCCGTCTTCGAGCGCCTGCTCCATCAGTGCGGCCAGATCGAACTGATCTTCCACCAGCAGCAGGTTGCACCTGCGCTGGCTCATATCGGGTTGCATGCGCGCATGCCTGTATTGCCTCGGGAACTGCAGTGTGTGCTGTGCTGCATCAACGCTGCGCGTGTGGAATGTCAGCCCGGGGCGAAGCTGGGGCAGGTGTTGCCAATACTGTCGAAGTGGCGTGGAAAGAGCCCGATGTTTGTTGACGGCATTTTGGCAGCGGCCGTGGATTACTGCCGCCATCTTCGACACTGGAGCTCTCGCCATGCATCGACCTGTAACCGATCCTGCTTCGCCCCGCGTGCTGCGTGTCGAGAGCACGTCCCTGGACTGCGGTGGCACCGCCGTTGTTATGGAGCTTGATCGCACACCTGAGCGGGCGTGGATGAAGTCGCTGAAGCGAGCCCTTCAGGCCGACACCGCCCTGGAGGGGGCGCAGGCCAAGTTTGATGGCCGTTTTGTGTATTTCGTGGGCATGGAGGAGAGTGGGCATCGCGTCCAGCATCACGTGATGCAGGCGCTGATTTCGGCGGAACCGGGCCGGGACCCGGCCAGGCTCAAGGGTTTCCCGGGCGCGGCACTCTCCAGCTCGATGACCGTCTGAGTGCGACCTGGGCCGATACGGCATTCCGCCTTGATTGCCACCGTCAGCCCATGCCGGCCGCCCTCGCGGCTGAAGCCCGCCATGCGCTGGCACGCGTGCGCACATCCGAAGCGCACGTTGCATGTAGACGCGATGCGCAGCGGCCACGCCACAACTCAACGCAACCTCCACACCGGTATCACTGCGCGTACGAGGCGCGTCGCTAAGGTAGAGCTGTCTGCAACAACCGGTGGTGTCATGCCTCTTCGCGCAATTGCCTACGTAAGTGAAGCGTCCAACAGCCTGACTGCGGAACGGCTGCAGCAGCTTGTGATGCACGCGGTGCTGTTCAATGAATCCGCCGATGTCACCGGGACGCTGTTGTTTGATGGCACCCGTTTCCTGCAGTACCTCGAAGGCCCCGAGGCGGGGGTCAACGGCGCTTACAAGCGGATCCTGGCATCTACCAGCCACAGCGGCATGGTCGAACTCAACCGGGGGAGGGTGGGCCGGCGGCAGTTCCCGCACTGGCGGATGTGCTGCGTACGGGTGGATGAGCTGGCCCTGGGAAAGATCGCCATCTCCGACTGGACAGGCTTCGTGCGCAGCGCATCGGCGCTGGCATCAAGTAGCAGCGCGCTCGATCGCCTCCTGTCGGTGACGCAGTCAAATGTGGAAGGCGTTGCCAGCAGCGCTCTGGAACCTGTCGGCTGGGTGGCGCGATGAACACAGCTCCGTCGCCGCCCGGTCCGCTACGCATCGGTTGCGCTGGCTGGTCGCTGTCCCGGTCGGCGCAGGGAGCCTTTGGGCAGGGCAATAGCGTTCTTCAGCGCTACGCCACCCGCCTGCCCATGGTCGAGATCAACTCCTCGTTCTACCGTCCGCACCTGCCCAGCACCTATGCACGGTGGGCTGCGAGCGTGCCGGACTATTTCCGCTTCGCAGTGAAGATGCCGCGCTCGATCAGCCATGAACACCGGCTTCGCGATGCAATGCCACCGCTGCAGCGGTTCCTCGATGGCGTGCTGGCACTGGGTGACAGGTTGGGTCCGCTGCTGCTCCAGTTGCCACCCAGTCTGGCATACGAACCGGCGACGGCGGAGGGATTTCTGCATGGTCTGCGCGCACGTACCCAGGTCGATGTGGCCTGCGAGCCGCGCCATCCCAGTTGGTTCACTATGGAAGCGGACGCCCTGCTGAGCGACCATGGTGTTGCCCGGGTTGCAGCGGACCCGGCACGGGCACCCTCAGCTGCGATTCCCGGCGGGGACCGCACGTGGAGCTATTGGCGCTGGCACGGCCAGCCGCAGATCTATCGAAGCGCCTACAGCGAACAGACCTTGGCGGGCCTGGCGCGGGAGCTAGAGCTCGAATCGGATACGCAACGATCAGTCTGGTTCGTACTGGACAATACCGCGCTGGGCCACGCCACCAGCAACGCCCTGCGCCTGCAGGCCCTGCTGCAGGAGGGAGAGCATGCCTGAGGGACCATCCATCGTCCTGCTGTGCGAGGCTGCGAGGCATTTCAAAGGGCACCTCGTCCACACCGTTTCAGGGAACAGCCGGATCGATCTGTCGCCACTTCAAAGGCGCAGGGTGAAAGCGATTCGCAGCTGGGGCAAGCACTTTCTGTTGGAATTCAGCCATCAGACCCTGCGCATCCATCTGATGATGTTCGGCAGCTGGCGCATCGACGAACGGAAGCCAACCCCGGCGCGAGTGTCCCTGGGGTTCGACAATGGCGAGCTGAACTTCTATGCCTGTTCCGTAAAGCTCATTGGCGAGCCATTGGACGACGTCTACGACTGGCGCGCGGATGTGATGAACGATGCTTGGGATCCGAAGCTGGCCCGGCGCAAGCTGAAGGCAATGCCAGGCGTCCTGGTCTGTGACGCGCTTCTGGACCAGACAATCTTCGCCGGCGTCGGTAACATCATCAAGAACGAGGTGCTGTTCCGCATAGGCGTGCACCCGACCACTCGCCTGGGTAACCTGCCGCCGCGCAAGCTCACCGCCTTGATCACGCAGGCACGCACCTACAGCTTCGATTTCCTGGAGTGGAAGCGCCGCTTCGAGCTGAAGAAGCACTGGCAGGTACACACGCGCAGGATCTGCCCGGTCTGCGGTGGCCCGATCAGCAAGCTGTACATGGGTACCACCCGGCGGCGCACATTCTTCTGCCCGAACGACCAGGTGCTGTACGAACCCTGAGGCCGCCTTCCATGGCGGCCGGGCTGCATTCGACGCGGCTCAGGTAGCCTGCGCGGCCTTGGCATTGCCGCCGCCCTTGGCCAGCAGGGTCAGCTTTTCATCGGTCGCCTTCTCTTCCTCCAGCGTCTCCAGCAGCAAGGGAAGGGCATCCTTGTAGCCCAGCTGTTTGGCCAGCGCGGCGATGGTGCCGTAGGACGCAATTTCGTAATGCTCGACCTTCTGTGCGCCACCGATCAGGGCGGCATCGCGCACAGGGCCCTTGTCGATGCTGTCGATCACTTCCTTACCTTCCTCTACCAGACCTTCCATTGCCGCGCACTTGATGCGCTTCAGGCGGATCCCAAGCACCTCCACTACCTGGTCGATGCGCTCGATCTGGCCCTGGGTTTCTTCCAGATGCGTTTCGAACGCCGCCGCCAGATCCGGATTCTCGGCCGCACGGGCCAGGCGCGGGAGGGCCTTGGTCAGCTGCTTCTCGGCGCTGTAGATGTCCGAGAGTTCGTGGATGAACAGGTCTTCCGCCGTCTTGATAGCCATAGTGGGCTCCGCGTTGAGTGGAGCGCTCAGCGTAGGCGTCGCCCGGTTGCGCCAAAGCAGGGGCCAGGTGAAGGCTGCATGGGAACGTCAGCAGAAAGCCTGCGCGCCGTCTTCACGAAGCGGCGCCTGTCACTGTGTGTGGCTGCATTTCAATGCCGGCAGGCCTTCGGCATGGCTTCAGGATGGCATCGCAGCTTGGGACTGCTTGCGTCCCCGGTCGATGGCCTCCGTCGGAACAGCCCTGCAAGGCCCTGCCAGGCAGTGCCTTGCACCAGGACATCCACACGCGGGTCTGCCGTCGTCGCGGCGCCTTTCAGGCCTCGGCGGCCGCGTCCACCTCGCAGGGCATGCAACGCTCTTTCTTGAACTTGATGTCTGCCGCGGTCTTCGCCAGCGCCTCGTAACGCTGGCGAATCTCTTCAAGGTGAGCGGGCTCCATCGATTCCAGGTTCAACAGCTCCTGGTTGGCATCCTTGCTGACCCGGATCAGCTCATCCAGCTTGATGTGCAGCGCGGCCGTATCGGCGTTCTGCGTATGCTGGATCAGGAACACCATCAGGAAGGTCACGATGGTCGTTCCCGTATTCACCACCAGCTGC
The DNA here is from genome assembly GCF_039673015.1 of Stenotrophomonas sp. TWI1409. Taxonomy (NCBI): domain Bacteria; kingdom Pseudomonadati; phylum Pseudomonadota; class Gammaproteobacteria; order Lysobacterales; family Lysobacteraceae; genus Stenotrophomonas; species Stenotrophomonas sp. TWI1409. Next base: position 69,778 of record NZ_JBDJKU010000001.1, on the reverse strand, counting down.
CACGTATCATTGAAGTGGAAGGCCGGCCCGCTGGCGGCCCAGGTGATGATCACCCCCAGCGCGGCGACGAATGCGCCCAGGCTGCCGGACAATCGTGCCGTTGCGGCCGCCACACGGGCAAAACCGCGCCGGATCACGCGTCACCTCCCGCGGCCTCCTTATCCGTGCGGCGGTCTGGCAGCGTGACCCGCTCCCCAAGGCGCTTGGCCTGCTCTTCCGGGGTTGGTGCAGCAACAAAGGGAGAGATCGGGTCACTGGCGGGGAAGGTTTCCTGCAGCGCTTCGTCATGGTTGCGGCGGTTGTGCAGCTTCGCCTGCAGTGGACTGACAGGATCGGGATTCTGCGCTTCCGGGTCCGGGTGGGGAAGGTCTTTCTGATCACGTTGCATGGTGAATCTCCAGGTTGATCACCACCAGTCAGGTGGCGGGTCCAGCATAGGAGTGCGCTGTGAGCGGCCCCATCAAGAGTGGGGCAACGTGATGTCAATCCTTCAGGCAATACGCGTTAACAATCAGCAGGGCGGGAGAGCGTTGCACCGGCCGCGACGGCGCCAGGCCATCACCTGGCCCACCACGGCCGTCAACAGCAGCATCGCATTGGTGACCACGAAGACGGTGCTGCCCAGCATCGCGCTGTACACCGTAAACAGCGCGGACGCGGTCATCTGGCCCACGAACAGCCACTTCGATACCGCTTCGGGGTTTGGCGACTGCCACTGCTTCACCATCTGCCGGATCAACGTCGCCATCAGGACCGCCGTGGCGATCCAGCCAAGTACATCGGGATGCATGATCGCCTCCTATCGTGCAGATGACTCACGCTAGCCCTTGGCCGCGCAACGGCGTAGCAAGGGGAGGTGAAAGTGGCATTCCACCTCCTGCGCCCTCACACCATTCACTCCGCAGCAGCGAGAATGGCCTACCGGGCGCGCCCATTGCGCGGCCCGCCCGCCGAATGCAGGAACGCTGAAATGTCCAACATCCCCTTTGGTGAATCGTCATGCGCTGCCGCCGCCAGCGGTTGCGTCAAGGTGCGTGGTGCCCGCGAGCACAACCTCAAGAATGTCGACGTTTCCATTCCGCGTAACGCACTGGTGGTTTTCTCCGGCGTATCAGGTTCCGGCAAGTCATCGTTGGCCTTCGGTACCGTGTTCGCCGAAGCGCAGCGGCGCTACTTCGAATCCGTCGCGCCCTATGCAAGGCGCCTGATCGACCAGGCGGGCGTGCCCGATGTGGATGCCATCGACGGGCTGCCGCCGGCAGTGGCCCTGCAGCAGCAGCGCGGCGCCAGCAATGCGCGTTCATCGGTGGGCAGCGTGACCACGCTATCCAGCCTGGTGCGCATGATGTACTCGCGTGCCGGTGCGTACCCGGCCAACCAGCCCATGCTGTACGCCGAGGACTTTTCGCCCAATACGCCACAGGGCGCCTGCAGCACCTGCCATGGCCTGGGGCATGTCTACGAAGTAACCGAAGCGCTGATGGTTCCGGACCCGTCGCTGAGCATCCGTGAGCGCGCCATCGCTTCCTGGCCGCCGGCATGGCATGGCCAGAACCTGCGCGACATCCTGGTCACGCTCGGCTACGACATCGACATACCGTGGAAGAAGCTGCCGAAGAAGGACCGGGACTGGATCCTGTTCACCGAGCAGGCCCCCACCGTGCCGGTCTATGCCGGGTTCACGCCCGCCGAGACCCGCGCCGCACTGAAGCGCAAGCAGGAGCCCAGCTACATGGGCACCTATACCGGCGCGCGCCGCTACGTGCTGCACACCTTTGCCAATACCCAGAGCGCGCTGATGCGCAAGCGCGTTTCGCGCTACATGGAAGGCAAGCTGTGCCCGGCCTGCCACGGGAAACGCCTGAGGCCGGAAGCGCTCTCGGTCACCTTTGCTGGCGTGGATATCGGCGAGTTCATGCGGCTGCCACTGAATCAGCTGGCGGCGCTGCTGGAGCCCATCGCACAAGGTGATTTCGGCGCGCACACCAAGGGCACTCGCACCAGCAGGAGCGCGACACCCCGCGATCGCGCCCGGAGGGCCGCGAGTGGCCAAGCGACCCATGAGGGCGCCCCCGACGTGCGGCTGACCTCCGCCCTGTCCGAAGAGAAGCGCCTGGCGGCACAACGATTGGCAGGTGGCGTCATGGCGCGTGTACGCCAACTGCGTGACCTGGGCCTGGGGTATCTCTCGCTGGATCGCGCCACGCCAACCCTGTCCGCCGGCGAACTGCAGCGCCTGCGGCTGGCCACCCAGCTCAGCTCGCTGCTGTTCGGTGTGTTGTACGTGCTCGACGAGCCCTCGGCCGGCCTGCACCCGGCCGACAGCCAGGCGCTGTACGACGCGCTTGAGCGCTTGCGCGACGGCGGCAACTCGGTGTTCGTTGTTGAACATGACCTGGAGCTGATGCGCCGCGCGCAGTGGCTGGTGGATGTTGGGCCAGAGGCGGGCGAGCACGGTGGCCAGGTCCTCTACAGTGGCGAGCCCGACGGCCTCCGCCACATCCGGGATTCGCGCACGGCGCAGTATCTGTTCGACCAGGCGCCCGCACCCGCGAGCCGGCAGCGCAACGCGAACAGCTGGCTGGAGCTGAAGGGCATCCACCGCCATAACCTGCAGGGCGTGGACGCACAGGTGCCGCTGGGGCTGCTGACGGCCGTGACCGGCATTTCCGGCTCAGGCAAGTCCAGCCTGATGGCGCAGGCGCTGCCCGAGCTGTTGCTGCTGCACCTTGGGCATGAGCCTGCGGACGACAGCGCCGACAGCACTCCCACCGACGGGCCGACCGTGATCGAAACGACGCGGGGCACATTGGCAGGCGACATAGACGCCATCCAGCGGGTGGTGCAGGTCGACCAGAAGCCCATCGGCCGCACGCCACGCTCCAACCTGGCCACCTATACCGGGCTGTTCGATCACGTGCGCAAGCTGTTCGCCGCGACACCCGCCGCGCGCCGCCGCCGTTTCGATGCGGGCCGCTTCTCGTTCAACGTGGCCAAGGGCCGGTGCGAGACCTGCGAGGGCGAGGGTTTCGTCAGCGTCGAACTACTGTTCATGCCCAGCGTCTATGCGCCTTGCCCCACCTGCCATGGCGCCCGTTACAACGACGCCACGCTGAAGGTGCAGTGGAATGACCGCAACATCGCCGAGGTCCTGCAGATGACGGTCGACCAGGCGCATGCGTTCTTCAGCGAGGAAGAGGCCATTGCCCGCCCGCTGCAGTTGCTGCAGGAAATCGGCCTGGGCTACCTGCGGCTGGGCCAGCCAGCCACGGAGCTTTCAGGCGGTGAGGCGCAACGCATCAAGCTGGCCACCGAGCTGCAGCGCAGCCAACGCGGGCGCACGCTGTACGTGCTGGACGAACCCACCACCGGCCTGCATGCATCGGATGCGGACAGGCTGCTGGTGCAACTGCAGCGGCTGGTGGACGCGGGCAATACCGTGGTGATGATCGAGCACGATATGCGGGCGGTTGCACAGGCGGACTGGGTGATTGACGTAGGCCCCGGAGCTGGCGGGGCAGGGGGCACCATCGTCGCGAAAGGAACGCCGCAACAGGTGGCTCGCGCCAAAGGCAGCAGGACGGCGCCGTTCCTTGCCAGGGAGCTGGCGCTTATGTAGAGCCGAGCCATGCTCGGCTGACGAAGAATCCACGCACGTGGTTCCAGCACTGCACTCATCAACAGATGCGGGCTATGGACAATCAGGGCATCCACTGCAGTGCAGGTTGTACTCAACGGGCTCGGCGGTGATTCCAGACGCATCCTTCAAGGTAATCCGCTCCCTCCAGGTCAACGGGGGAGGGGGAATGACGGGAGGCGGGTAGAGCACGATGGGGTAGAAGCAGGCCCATGTGTAGTTGAGCGGGGAGGGCATCTTGTCCGGCAACGTTTCCGTGGCGGGTTCGCAGGGCCCGCTCGGGCACACGGGGCGCTCCAGCGTCAACTCTATCGGGAACTTCGGAACTCCCTTGTACGCAACCGGAACGGAAAATGGCCTGAAATAATTTTCAGTGCGATCTGCGATGCCGGTAACTTCAAAGGCCTCCGTCAATACGGAAACACCAAGTGCTGAAACCCGCTCGATGGGCATGTAGAACAGGTCGTTCTCAAATCCCGTGTCTTCACCGCCCCGGCCGTGAATGACGCCGAGGGCCGCATTGTTCGAAAAGACCGGCCCACCGCTGTCACCTTCGACGCTGAGAGGACCTGGAGAAAGGTTGCGTGCACGAATGTACCTGCCTATGCCCCCATTATGATTGGACCTTGAATTCATATCCTCAATGGTCCCGCAAGCGTAATGGCCGTGAATTCCACTCTTGCAGATCACATCCCCCACATGCGTCGAACTGGAGGGGAGTGTGCTGGTTATTTCGAGCGTCTGCGACGGACCGTTGATCAGGGAGATTTCATTTGTCTGCGCGTGGCGCGGGCCCCTGGGCGGCTCTTTATGCCACTGGACATCGTAGTCGCCTACGTTCTGCTCGCTCTGGAAAACGAGAGGCGCGGCAATGCCCTGATAGGTCAGCGTATTGTCACAGTGACCGGCCGTGAGGACGCCAAGCTCACGATCTGCGTCGAAGACGTTGAAGCCAGTAGTGCAACTGAAGGCAGTACCGGTCAACTTATGGCCGCCGGAGATTGCGGTAGTGACAGTAAAGCCTTTCACTTGCTTGATCGCCATGAAATCGATAGCGCCCAGCAATGGTCGGAGTGCGCGTCTAGCGGCCGCTTCGTCCTTCACGTAAAAGGTCACAATGGACCGCTTGATATCGACGCCCGACTCGAACCCAACCTTCTTTGCGAGAAGCTGGGCCTCTGCCTCGGCTTGGGTCGCCAAGAGCATCTCGAGCGATTGAGCGGAAGTGCGGCCGGTAAATACAGGATCCTGCGTGTACTTTGCCAAGGTCTCTTTCGGCCTATTCGTGAACAGCACTACGATCTTGAATTCTGGCTCATGCTCAACGTACAAGCCACCAAACGTATCCGGCTCAGATGCCTGAATCCTGGCTTCCAGACCTGCCGCAGAGATCGATTTCATCGACCTGTATTTTGCTTCGGCCTCAGATACATTGAACGTTCGCGAGTAGGTGTGTGCCGTGGGGTTGCCAGTTATCGGCTGGCCGTGCAGGGAGAATGCGAACGCACCGAGGGCGGACAATGTCAGGGCACGCATGGATAGCTTCGTGCGCAGACTAATCATGGCTGCTCCTTTGCCTGACGCATCAAATGAATCGTCATGAGTGGGCCCGTACAGGCAGCCGGAATAGACGCAGCAAGACTCGAACGGAGCAGTTCACTTCCATGCCCCCCTCCGAATGATGCGGCGGTTCCGAATTCCATTATTTTCCCCGATCGGATGCTCTGCACGCCTACGGGAACGCCGCCCTTCATGGCCAGCGAGTAATCGTGAGGCCATGCTGCAAGATATGCCGTGCCACCTGGGTCCACGAAGTAGACACAGCCATTGATTGGCCTCAGTAACCCCCTGAGCAGTCCAGTTGCAAGGACCGCACTTTGCGCAGGCGAGAGCGTGACAAGTACCAGTGATCGGGCCTCCCTGGCGCTCGCCGACGGGGTCGCGGATGCGCCGCAGGTGGTCATCAGAAAAAGTAGAGCCGCAAGCGTTGCTGAAGAGCTGCCAGAGACCATGCACATCCCCACCTCCATGTCACAACCGATTGATGGTCCGCCTGGAAATCAATCGCATTATCAGCAATTAGGTTGCAGCGGACTTGAAGGTATTGACTTTCCCCGCCGTTAACTGTGACCACTTTCACGAACGCGTATTTTCAGCTTACCCGCTCCCTCCCTGTAAAGCAGAGTTATTGTGTGAAGGAGGGGGAGGATTATTGTCGGGGGCCGAGGTTCTGGCATGGCCATTTCCACGCCCTTGCAGCCGGGCCCGGATGAAATTCTGCACCGCCCGAATCCACGCGGCGACGGCTCTGACCGGGAACGGACACGCGGCAGGGCAGAAACACGCTTATGTGGGACGGGCTCCGGCGCATTGCCGGAGCCCCTGTTGCTTACTTTTCCTGCAGGAAGCTCAGCAGATCCTGGTTGACCTTGTCCTTATGGGTGTCGGTCAGGCCGTGCGGCGCGCCCGGGTAAACAATCAGCCGGGCGCCCTTGATCAGCTTTGCCGACTGGCGGCCGGAGATGTCGATCGGCACGATCTGGTCGTCATCGCCGTGAACGACCAGCGTCGGCACATCAAACTTCTTCAGGTCCGCGCGGAAATCGGTGGCCGAGAACGCGGCGATCGAATCGTAGGTGTTCTTGTGGCCGCCCTGCATGCCCTGCGCCCACCACGCATCGATCAGCCCCTGCGACACCTTCGCACCCGGGCGGTTGAAGCCATAGAACGGGCCCGACGGAATGCCCTTGTACAACTGGGCGCGGTTCTCCATCTGTGCCTTGCGGATGCCATCGAACACTTCGATCGGCAGGCCGTTCGGGTTGTCGGCGGTCTTCAGCATGAACGGCGGCACCGAGCTGATCAGCACCGCCTTTTTCACCCGGCCGGTGCCATGGCGGCCGATGTAGCGCGCCACTTCGCCGCCGCCGGTAGAGAAGCCCACCAAGGTCACGTCATGCAGGCCGAGCGTGTTGATCACCGTGGCCAGGTCATCGGCGTAGTGATCCATGTCGTTGCCGTCCCACGGCTGGCTGGAACGGCCGTGGCCACGACGGTCATGGGCGATGACGCGGTAGCCGTGGTTGGCCAGGAAGATCATCTGCGATTCCCAGCTGTCCGAGTTCAACGGCCAGCCGTGGCTGAAGGTAACAACCGGGCCGTCCTTCGGGCCCCAGTCCTTGTAGTAGAGCTGCACGCCATCGGCAGTGGTGATGTAGCTGGCGGTGCGCGCGATGCTGGTGACTGCCACCGGCTTGGCCGATTCGGCGGCCTGCGCGGACAGGCCGGCCTGGCCCGAGAGGGCGAGGGCGGCAATGGCCAGGGTGCGGGCGAAGGTGTTCATGCGGGAATTCTCATGGGTGGGTGGTGAGGCGTACTTTGCGCCAGCAATCAGGCGCCTGGGTGATGAACTGTCCGGATTTCTTGATAGATCGTCTTGCACGGTTGTGCACACACGAACCGCCAACCATTGCCCGTTGACAAGGTAGAACGCTCGTTCTACCTTGCAGCCATGCACAAGACCGGCACCGACACCGCGCAGAAGATCCTGGCCACGGCCGAGGCGCTGATCTACCAGAACGGGATCCACGCCACCGGCATGGACCTGCTGGTAAAGACCTCCGGCGTTGCCCGGAAGAGCATCTACCGCCACTTCGAAAACAAGGACCAGGTTGCTGCTGCGGCATTGAATGCGCGTGACGTGCGCTGGCTCACCTGGTTCCAGCAGGAGTGCAACAAGGCCGACACCCCGGAAGCACGCATCCTGAGCATGTTCACCGTGCTCAAGGGCTGGTTCCAGTCCGACGGCTATCGCGGCTGTGCCTTCATCAACACCGCAGGCGAGGTCGGCGACCCCGACGATCCGATTCGCCACATCGCCAAACATCACAAGCAGAAGTTGCTGGATTACACGCTGGAACTCACCACGCAACTGCATATCCAGCAGCCGGAAGCACTGGCGCGGCAGCTGCTGGTTCTCATGGAAGGCGCCATCACCGTCTCGCGCGTGATGGGCGACTACACCGCCGCAGACACTGCAAGGGATGTTGCAGAAGTTCTGTTGGAGCAGGCCAGGCGCTGACGCCTGAGTCATCAAAATCCGTCGAAGCACCCCGTTCATCCATTTGATTGGAGGCCCCACCGTGTCCACTGAAGCACCCCGCCCGCCACTTCCGCCGTTCACCCGTGAATCGGCCATCGAGAAAGTTCGCCTTGCCGAAGATGGCTGGAACACCCGCGATGCCGACAAGGTTTCGCTGGCCTATTCGCTGGACACCCAGTGGCGCAACCGTGCCGAGTTCACCCATGGCCGCGAGGAAGCCCGGCAGTTCCTGGCCCGGAAGTGGAACAAAGAACTTGAGTACCGGCTGATCAAGGAGCTATGGGCCTTCACCGACAATCGTATTGCCGTGCGCTACGCCTATGAGTGGCATGACGACTCCGGCAACTGGTTCCGCTCCTATGGAAACGAGAACTGGGAATTCGGTGCGGATGGCCTGATGCAGCGCCGCTTTTCGTGCATCAACGACATGCCGATCAAGGAAAGCGACCGCAAGTTCCACTGGCCGCTGGGGCGCCGCCCCGATGATCATCCGGGGCTGTCTGATCTGGGTATGTGATTCGCATTGCTTCCCGGAATGCAACATCACGTCCCCCTCCACGGGCCTACCGCAGCAACGGTGTGCTGCCTAGCCTGATCGCACACGGCACAAGCCGTGTTCCGGGCCCACCGCTTGCGCAGTGGCCCGTCTTCCCATGAACCCTGCAGCGTTGGCCTGCCAGGCATCCGTGCCCTGGCAACGCCACGCCCTGCGCCGTGGGAAAGCGCCCGGAATCGTTCGCGCCAGCCTTGCATCGCTGCCCGCCCAATGCCCCTACGTGGAGATCCCTCATGTTCAGTCTGGAAAACACCGCCGCGCCCATTGCCCCCGCCCTCGATGAACTGGTGCCCTCGCGCTACGCCCTCAAGGTGGGCGACGTCGAAGTGCTGGTGATCAGCGATGGCGTCCTGCCGTTGCCCACCCAGATGCTCGGCCACAACGTACCAGCCGCCGACCGTGCCGAATGGTTCGAAGAGATGTACCTGCCGCAGGATGCCTTCGACTGGGCATTGAACGTGATGGTGGTGCACAGCGGTGATCGCACCATCCTCATCGATGCCGGCCTGGGCATGGACCCGGACCTGCAGCTGCCGCGCGCCGGCCAGTTGATCCGCCGCCTCGGTGCCGCCGGCATCAACCTGGGCGAAATCACCGATGTGGTGATCACCCACATGCACATGGACCACGTCGGCGGGCTGCTGGTTGAAGGCGTGAAGAAACAGCTGCGCCCGGACCTGAAGATCCACGTGGCCGCGGCAGAGGTGGAGTTCTGGAAGTCGCCGGACTTCAGCCGCACCAACATGCCGCAGGGGTTCCCCGATGCGCTGCGCGCCACGGCCAAGCACTTCTGGGCCGAGTACAGCAGCTACGTGCACACCTTCCAGGATGAACAGCAGATCGCACCGGGCGTGACGGCCCGCCGAACCGGAGGGCATACCCCAGGCCACTGCGTGGTGCGCGTGGCGTCTGCCGGGCAGGCCCTGACCTTTGCCGGTGACGCGGTGTTCGCGGTCGGCTTCGACCAGCCGAACTGGCACAACGGCTTCGAGCATGACCCGGAGGAATCCGCGCGCGTCCGCATCGCCCTGCTGAAGGAACTGGCAGGCACCGGTGAAATGCTGGTGGCCACGCATCTTCCGTTCCCGTCAGTGGGCCGGGTGTCGCTGGAGGGCGAGACCTTCCGCTGGGTGCCGGTGTTCTGGGACTTCTGATCGGATCCTGCCGCCGCTGCGCAGGCAGACGTTCACGATCGGGGCGCATCGGCGCCCCGGTCGAATCCCGCAAGGATGAGGTCGACAATGGATGCCGTCCACGCGGGGCGCGGGATCTACTGGATGGAGGTGGGCAGTGCCAGCCGCTGCAGCTTGTACGGGTTGCGCTGCACCAGGATCTGCGTGATCCGTTCGCCATCGGTCTCGAAGGCCATCGCCGCTTCCAGCTCGCCATCGAAATAGCGCAGCAGTCCCAGCCGTCCGTTGAGCATGGCCGGCACCATCCGCAGTTGCGCGCTGCGCCGCAGGTGCGGGGCATACAGCAGTTGGGCAATGCGTGCGCCCCCGACCATCGGTTTGGGGAAGCTGGTGACGATGCCGCCGCCGTCACCCACCAGCTCGGCCGACTCGGCCATCAGCGCCTTCATCGTGCGGAAGTCGCCACTGGATGCGGCCTCGGCGAAGCGGCGCAGCAGTTTCTGGTGCACGTCCTGCGGGACGTTGTAGCGCGGGCGCTCCTGCCTGAGCTGCAGGCGTGCGCGATGCACGATCTGCCGGCAGGCGGCTTCTGTCTTGTCCAGGGTGCGCGCGACCACCGCGTAGTCCTGATCGAACACATCGTGCAGCAGGAAGGCCGCACGCGCATCCGGTGCCAACCGTTCCAGCACGCTGAGGAAGGCGAGCGACAGATCGCTGGCGGTTTCCAGTACATATTCAGGGGTGCTGGTGTCATCGGTCAGCAGCGGCTCGGGCAACCACATGCCGACATAGTGTTCGCGCGTATGCCGTGCCAGGCGCAGGCCATCAATGGCGCGACGGGTGGTGGTGGCGACCAGCCAGGCTTCGGGATTCTCGATCCGTGACTGGTCGGCGCCATGCCAGCGCAGCCAGACGTCCTGCACCACGTCCTCGGCTTCGTGCGAAGACCCGAGCATGCGGTAGGCCACGCCGAACAGGCGCGGGCGGAGGCGGGAAAACAGCGCAGTGGAATCGTCCATGCCAGCGTAGACGGGACAGGTCCCCGGATTGTGACACCCGGGGACCTGTCGTTGGTGCCAGCGCCGGACGTGCGATCAGTGCGGCGGCAGAACCGCCGGCTTGCCGATGTCCTTGATCAGGAACACCACGAACTTCGCCGGCTCGGTAGCGCTGGCGTTGCGACCTACGGTGTGCAGATCGGCCGGGCCTTCATGGAAGGCCTCGCCCGGGCCGAGGGTGACTTCCTTGCCGCCGGCCACGCCCATCACGATCCGTCCTTCCAGGACGTAGACGAAGCCATGGGCATCGTGGCGGTGCACCGGATCGGCGCCACCCGGCGGGTATTCCACGGTAAGGATCAGCGCTTCCTTGCCGGGCTGCTCCGGCAGGGCCCGGGTCATCACCTCGTGCACCAGGGGCTCGGGCGCAGCAGGGGGCGGGGTGGCGGCAGCGCTGCACAGTGGCAGCAGCGCAAGCAGGGCCAGAACAGAACGACGCATGGCAGGTCTCCAGTGCGGTAGGGGAGGGCCGCTGCATGGGGCAGCGGCGGAACGATCAGGCCAGGTCGGCCTTGTCCAGGCCAAAGGCCGCGTCCAGGGTGCCGGGCGTAGTACGGAAGGCGACGTTGGCGCGGTTCCAGGCGTTGATCGCCATCACCGCATGGGTCAGGTCGACGATCTCCTGCTCGGACAGCTGGCCGCGCACGCGCGTGTACAGTTCGTCGGGCACACCCTGCGCCGGCAGCTGGGTCAGCACCTCGGTCCAGGCCAGGCAGGCGCGCTCGCGCGGGCTGAACAGCGTCGATTCACGCCATGCCGCCAGGTGATGCAGGCGCAGTGGGCGCTCGCCGCGCAGGGTGGCCTCCTTCACGTGCATGTCCAGGCAGAAGCCGCAGCCGTTGAGCTGCGATGCACGGATGTTGACCAGATCGATGATGGCCGCTTCGATCGAGGCGGTATGGGCGGCATGCGAGTACAGGCCGAGCTTCTTGAACAGTTCGGGGGATTGCGCGGCGTAATCCAGACGTGCGGTCATGGCGTGTTCCTGTAGCGAGTGAAGGACACAGCGAGGCTAGGCCTGCGCTCGCACTACCGGTAGGCCGGGGCCGGGCCGCATGCTGTTGCATGAAAAACACCAATGGCCTGTCACAGCGGCCGATGCTCGGCCGTCTGCCGGGCATGGACACCGCATCGCACCTGCGCACCGCATTCCGCCCTGCCAGCGAACAGGTCTGGCAGACCTTCCTGGCCGCACTGCGCGAATTGCCGCCCGATGCACGTGCGGTGCTGTTGCTGCACGACGTACTGGGCGCCGGGTTCGAGGACATCGTGCCCCTGCTGGGGCTCGACCTTTCCGCGTGCAGGCAACGCCTCGCGCTGGCGCGGAACCACCTGCACGCGCACCGTGCCCGCCTGGAGCCAGGCCGCCCATGAACACCGCACAGCCCAGCCCGGCCAGCGACGGCCACGATGCGCTCAATGCATCCTTCTCCACCAGCTACGCCGGCGTGCTGGCCTTCATCGCAGTGGCGGCCGAGGGCAGTTTCGCGCGCGCGGCCGACCGCCTTGGCATCGGCCGTTCGGCCGTCAGCCGCAGCGTGCAGAAGCTGGAAAGCCAGCTGGGCGTGCGGTTGTTCCTGCGCACCACGCGCTCGACCACGCTGACCCGTGAAGGCGAGCTGTTCCTGGAGGGCTGCAACCCGGGCGTGAACTGCATCCTGCAGGCGCTGGAGGAAATGCGCGACCTGCGCGAGGGCCCGCCGCGCGGGCACCTGCGCATCAGTGCCAGCCACGGCTTCGGCCGGCGGGTGATCGCCCCCTTGCTGGCCGCCTTCCGCGCCGAGTACCCGCAGGTCTCGGTAGAACTGCTGCTGGACGAGCAGGCCCCCGACCTGGCTGGTGACCGCATCGATGTGGCGTTCCGCGACGGCCTGCTGGAAGACAGCCAGGTGATCGCCAAGCAGCTGGTGCCGATGCAGCTGGTGGTGTGCGCGTCACCGGCGTACGTGCAGGCGCATGGTCTACCGTCGTCGGTGGATGCGCTGTCCACGCATGCCTGCATCGGGCGGCGCCTGCCGGGTGGGCGCATGCAGCCCTGGGAATTCCGGGTCGACGGCACCGATGTGCACCTGCAGCCGCCGGCCGCACTGGTGTTCAACGATGCCGACCTGGCCCTGCAGGCCGTCATCGACGGGCTGGGCATCGCCCAGCTGCCCAGCTATCAGATACGTGAAGCGCTGTGGGCGGGCAGGGTGGTGACCTGCCTGGATCGGCATGCGCCGCTCGATCGCGGCCACTATCTGTGCTACCTCAGCCGCCGCCAGCTTCCCAAGCGCGTGCGGGCCTTCATCGACTTCAGCACGCAGCGGGTGCGCGCGCTCGAGCTGGATGTGATCTCGCATTGGGAAGCGCGCCAACAGGCCACGTCCATGAAGCCAGAGGCACAGCCCGCCTGGGCCTGATGCATTGGTGCGTGCCGGGCAACAGTGCGCGCCCCAGCGCGGACCTACTGCCCCGCGCCCACGCTGCCTACGATTCCAGCATGCCCGGCCACAGCCGGTCGCCCCTTCTACATTCCAGGAGACACGTCATGAAATTCCTCGTCATCGGTGGTACCGGCCGCATCGGCAGCAAGGTGGTGGAGCGCCTGCGCACCGCCGGGCATGACATCGTGGTGGCAGCGCCCTCCACCGGCGTGGATGTACTGACCGGCGAAGGCCTGGACGCCGCCATGGAAGGCGTCGACGTGGTGGTGGACCTCGCCAACTCGCCCTCGTTCGAAGATGCGGCAGTGCTTTCGTTCTTCGAGACCGCTGGCCACAACGTCCTGACCGCCGCCGCCCGTGCCGGCGTACGCCACCACGTTGCGCTTTCCGTCGTAGGCACCGACAAGCTTGCGGCCAGCGGCTACTTCCGCGGCAAGATCGCCCAGGAGCGCCTGATCCGCGATTCGGGCCTGCCGTACACCATCATCCATTCCACGCAGTTCTTCGAGTTCCTGCCGGGCATCATCCAGTCCGCCGGCGAGGGGGCGACCCTGCGGCTGCCGGCCGCCGACGTTCAGCCGATTGCCGCCGAGGATGTTGCCGAAGCGGTGGCACGCATCGCGCAGCAGCCACCCCGCAATGGCGTCGTAGAAATTGCGGGCCCCCAGCGCGTCGCGATGGCGGATCTGGCCAGGCAGTATCTGCAGCGGACCGGCGACCCGCGGCAGGTCGTGGCAGACGCCGAGGCCCTGTACTTCGGCGCGCCGCTGCAGATCGATACGCTGCTGCCGGTGGGGCAGGCGTGGCTGGGGCAGGTCGGCTTCGACGCCTGGCTGCAGCTGTCCGGCCTGTTGCAGCGGCAGCCCGCCTGAGCAGCGAATCGATTGCCTGCCAATGATCGAGCTGAAGCCACCTTCGCCCGCCATGCTGGACCGCTACCAGGGCGACGACGTGCAGCCGCTGTACACCGGCCGCGTGCGGGTGAGCGGTGGCCAGGCCCAGCACGGGCGCGCGTCCGGCGTGGTGCGATCGGACGACGGTGCACTGGCGGTGGACCTGCGCATGCCGCCGGAACTCGGTGGGCCTGGCGGCGGATCGAATCCCGAGCAGCTATTGGCCGCAAGCTACGCCGGTTGCTTCCACGGCGCCATGGTCCTGGTGGCCGCGCGTGCCGGCCTGCTGCTGCACAACCCCAGCGTCGAAGTGGCGGTCACCTTCGCCCGTGATCCGGCAGATGGGCTGTACCTGCTGTCTGCCGAGGTCGTGGTCCATCTTCCCGGCATGGATGCGAACCTGGCCTGCGAACTGGTGCGCAACACCGAACGCGTCTGCCCCTACGCCAAGATGTTCCATCGTGGCATCAGCGATGCCGTGCGTGTCCGGGTGGCCGCAGAACGTGGCGCAGCTCAGGCCTGCAGCGACGCGGGTGGCGCATGTCCCAGCACGTGATCGCATTCGACCAGGCGCGCGTTGCTGACAGCCTGCCGCTCACCACAGCCTGCGCAGGCAAGGAGCGTCCCTCCAGGCATGCCTTCCAGTTGAGGCACCTTCAGATGGGTGATGTGCCGGCACCGGTTGCATCGAATGCTGATCGCATTCACATGTTCCAGATGGCCCTGCTCGTCGCGGGCAGCGTCGAGGTCGAGAACGTAGAAGAAGCCTGTATCGGGCATTGCGGCATACCTGGAGATTTCGCGCATGGTGCACTGCGCATCGCCTCCATCTTGTGATGACGGCCCATATTCAGCGTCATGCGAAACTGAACTGTTGTGTATTTCTTCGACACCTCACATTGACACACGCCCCTTCCTGCTAGGGTCGTGTCTCATCAAGGAGGTGCACAATGCCCATCAGGGCGGTGGTATATGCAAGCGGTGCCGGCAAGGGCATCGCGGGCGACAGGCTGGGCTTGCCCAGCGGCAAGCTGGACTGGATCGTGGACGACGCAGCCCGCTTCAATCGCAATGCCGGGGTTACCGGCGTGCTCCTGTTCGATGGCGAGCGCTTCCTGCAGTATCTGGAGGGGCCGGAGGACGGACTGTCGGTAGCGTACTCACGTGTGCTGGGCGCCAGCAGCCACAATGGCATCGTTGAGCTGCAACGGGGCAGGGTGGGACAACGCCGCTTACCCTTCTGGCCGATGAGGTGGCTGCCTGTTGAGCCGCAGGAACTGCGGCGGTTGGCACACGCCGACTGGACCCGCTTCAATCGGCGAGGCGATGCCGGCAATGTCAACTCAAACGCCATGGATCTCCTGGCGGGGCTTGTAGAGCCCTACGCCATCGCCGCTTGAGTCGCCTTTTCTCTGCTCCCACCTGTACAACCGGGAGCCGCAGTTCAGAACTGGCTCTTGATCGCAGCAATCAGCTGCGTGAAGCGATAGGGCTTGGAAAGGAACTGGACGTTGTCCGGCAATACAGGCAGCTGCGAGCGGCTATAGCCCGATGCCAGCAGGATACGGGCGTCGGGTTGGACGGCGGCGGCTTCCGAGGCCACATCCAGGCCAGACACGCCTTCTGGCATGCTGTAATCAGTCACGACAATAGAGAACCGAGCGCTGCCGCGCAGGCATTGGATCGCTTCGACGCCATTGCGGGCGGTGGTCACCGCGAAGCCCTGGGCGGCAAGTGCATCCACAACGATCTCGCGAAGATCATCCTCGTCGTCGACAAATAGTACTGAAAGAGGCATTGGCTACTCGGCGACAGGGTAGTAGAGGGCGACAGAGGTTCCTGAGCCAGGCGTGCTGTCTACGCGGATGAAACCGCCCGATTGGCTGGTGAAGCCGAAGACCTGGCTGAGTCCCAACCCGCTGCCGCGTCCGACGGTTTTCGTGGTGAAAAAAGGCTCGAATATTCGTGCCTGATCGTCCGGCGCAATCCCTTCGCCGTTGTCTGCCACGGTTATGCAGAGGAACCTGCCCGGTTCCTGGTGTGGGTCATCAGGATGACGTTCTGTCTGTAAACGCACTGTAATCTTGATGCATCCGCCGCTTGGCATTGCGTCACGGCTATTGCACAGCAGATTGAGGATGGCGGAATCCAGCTGGCCACGGTCGAGGTTGACGGACGGAAGATCACCCGCAACGTCGAGCTCGACTGCAACCGCATCGCCGGCGGAACGTTGCAGCATGTCGTGCATGTCACGTATCGCCTTGCCGGCATCGAAACGTTCCGGAGCCAGTTCATGGCCACGCCCAAACGTCAGCAACTGCCGAGTCAGCAGCGCGCCTCGCTCTACCGATCTCAGGGCCGTGCGGATGTACTTGTCAGACACCTCGCCATGAGGCTGCGCGGAGATCAGATCCAGGCAGTTGGTGACGACGCTGAGCAGGTTGTTGAAGTCATGGGCAAGGCCCAGTGTCAGCTTGCCGATGGCCTCCATCTTCTGCGCCTGCAACAGCTCATGTTGTGCACTTCTCAGCTGCTCCTGGGCAAGGTAGCGCTCGGTTACATCCCGCGTGATCTTCGCGAAGCCGACGAGTACGCCATCCACCCTTACCGGGTCGATGACTACGCTGGCATGAAAGCGTGAGCCGTCCTTTCGAAGCCGCCAGCCTTCGCCCGCGTAGCGGCCTTCATTCGCGGCGATGGCCAGGTTGCGTGCGGGAACGTCGGTCGCAATATCTTCGGGCGTATAGAACCTGGCGTAGTTGGTGCCGACCACCTCATCCTTTCGATAGCCCTTGATGCGCTCTCCGCCGGGGTTCCAGGTGCGGATGACCCCGCGAGGGTCGAGCATGTAGATCGCGTAATCAGTGACGGAATTGACCAGAAGTCCAAATTGCTGCGACTCGTCGCCCAGATCGCCCGTGGGATGTGGAGTCATGGAGCGCCTTCCTTCGGGCCGATCAAGCTATGCTTCTGTTTGTTAGCTGTTTGTGAAAGTGAAGGTGGGCCTCCCATGTCGACGGATGGTCATTCAAGCCGCCTGCCACGCACCAGGGCGGCAGCGGCGGTCAGCCCCGCAGCGTCGACATGCCGTCGCACCGCATTGAAGACATTCACGGCATGGCGGATCGCGTGCGCCGCAATGGCTATGCCGACTCGCAGCTGGATACTCTCCAGCAGCGGCTGCAGCAGGCTTCACAGGCCCGTGCGCAGGAATCCGCCGGCGGCGAAGTGTTGTACTCCGGCGGTGCCAACCTCAGCGACGAGCAGATCGCCAAGCTTCCGTTCGACCTGTATCGGCAGGGCTATGAGTACTGGATGAGAATCTGGGCGCGGTGGATTTGGTGTTGGATGGAGCCGAACTGGCACGCATCAGTGAGCGGGTGGCGAAGATCAGTGTCAGTGGCGCACGTTTGCCAGAGGCGGCGTTGAAGATGACCTGCCAGTAGGCTCGGCCGACGATGCCGGCACACCCTGGACAGGCTTCACAGATCTGTACTGCCCAAGCGGGCATAGTGCCCCTTGGGTAGTCTGAGCGCGTCCATCCAGCCACGGGGTTTCCCCGAACGCCAGGAGGTCACTGTGCCAAGTTGGGACGAAGGAGTGAAGTTGACGCGTCGCCAGGTGATCGCCGGCGGCGCCACGACCATGGCGATGTCCGCCGCACCGGGGGCATCATCGTTTGCCGCCGAACTGGCGGCGTCCCCACCGCCCAGGCCGCCGGTCATCAGCACGGTGGCGTTGACCGTCAACGGCACGCATCGTGAGCTCGAGCTGGACACGCGGACCACGCTGCTCGACGCCCTGCGCGAACATCTGAAACTGACCGGCACCAAGAAGGGCTGCGACCACGGTCAATGCGGTGCCTGTACCGTGCTGGTCAACGGCGAGCGCATCAATGCCTGCCTCAGCCTGGCGGTGCAGCACCAGGGCCATACCATCACTACCATCGAAGGCCTCGGAACCCCTGATGACCTGCATCCGATGCAGGCCGCCTTCATCAAGCATGACGGCTACCAGTGCGGGTACTGCACGCCGGGGCAGATCTGTTCGGCGGTGGCGGTACTGGACGAGATCAAGCGCGGCGTCCCCAGCCATGCGCAGGCCGATGTCAGCGCACGGCCCCAGGCCACCAACATGGAGATGCGCGAACGCATGAGCGGCAACCTCTGCCGCTGCGGCGCGTATTCCAACATTGCCGAGGCGATGCAAGAGGTCGCTGGCGCTACCTCTGGAAGGGAGCGCTCATGAAAGTCTTCAGTTACGAGCGCGCGAAGTCTCCTGCCGAGGCCGCCAAGGCCGTCGCCGGCACCGAGGGCGCGAAGTTCCTGGCGGGAGGAACCAACCTGCTCGACCTGATGAAGCTGGAGGTCGAGACACCCGCGCACCTGGTCGATGTACAGGACATCGGCCTGGACAGGATCGAAACTACAGACGACGGCGGCCTGCGCATCGGCACGCTGGTCACCAATACCGCGCTGGCCTCGCATGAGCGCGTGCGCCGCGACTACGGTGTGCTGACCCGCGCGATCGTGGCAGGCGCGTCCGGTCAGCTGCGCAACAAGGCCACCACCGGCGGCAACCTGCTGCAGCGCACCCGCTGCCCGTACTTCTACGACCCCCATCTGCCCTGCAACAAGCGCCTGCCCGGATCAGGCTGCGGCGCGCTCGAAGGGTTCTCCCGGCAGATGGGCGTGATCGGCACCTCGGACAGTTGCATCGCGACCTATCCGGGCGACATGGCGGTGGCCTTGCGTGTGCTGGACGCCTCGATCCAGACCGTCAAGGGCGATGGCAGCACGCGCAGCATTCCGATTGCCGATTTCCATCGTTCCCCGGGCGACACGCCACAGCAGGACAACGTGCTGCAGCGCGGTGAGCTGATCACCCACGTCACGCTGCCGGAACCGCTGGGCGGCCGGCACGTGTACCACAAGGTACGTGACCGCGCGTCCTATGCGTTCGCACTGGTGTCGGTCGCCGCGGTCGTGCAGCGTGACGGCTCGGCGCGGTTCGCGTTTGGCGGGGTCGCACCGAAGCCGTGGCGCATCGAAGCAGCCGAACCGCTGCTGCGCGACAGCGTCAAGGCCGCGACCCGGCAGGTGTTCGCCGGTGCCCGTCCAACGCAGGAGAACGCGTTCAAGATCGCGCTTGCCGAGCGCACCCTCGCAGCCGTTCTGGCCGAAGGAGAGCGCTGATGCCCCTCGAATTCAACGCCCCCGCCGGCGACAACCTGTTCGACAAGGCCAAGGTGGTCGGCAAGTCGACGCCACGCATTGATGGCCCACGCAAGACCACCGGCACCGCCCCCTATGCCTACGAGCGTCATGACGTCGCGCCAAACCAGGTCTACGGCTACATCGTCGGCGCGGGCATCGGCAAGGGGCGCATCATTTCGATGGATGCCTCCCGCGCACGTGCCGCCCCCGGCGTACTGGCGGTGATCACCGCACCGGAGACCAAACCGGTCGGCACATCCAACTGGAACAATGCGCCACTGTTCGGCGGGCCCGAGGTCGCCCATTACCACCAGGCCATTGCCTGCGTGGTGGCCGAGACCTTCGAGCAGGCCCGCGCCGCTGCGGCGTTGATCCGCACCCGCTACGAGCGCAGCAAGGGGCGCTTCGATTTCCCAGCGCTGGCGCCGTCCGCGCCGCTGGCCAAGGGGCGCGGTGGCAAGCCCGACCGGCAGACGCTGGGTGATTTCGACACCGCCTACGCGAGCGCGGCGGTCAAGCTCGACGAGACCTACCACACAGCCGACGAAAGTCATTCCATGATGGAGCCGCACGCCACCATCGCCGCATGGGAAGGGGACACGCTCACCCTGTGGACCTCGAACCAGATGATCGACTGGGCCAGGCAGGGCATGGCGGCGATCCTCGGCATCGATCCCGACAAGGTGCGTGTGGACTCGCCCTATATCGGCGGCGGCTTCGGCGGCAAGCTGTTCATCCGCGCCGATGCAGTGCTCGCCGCACTGGCCGCTAAGCAGGTCGGGCGGCCGGTGAAGATCGCGCTGCAACGCCCGTTGATGCCCAACAACACCACGCACCGGCACGCGACCATCCAACGCGTCCGGATCGGTTGCGCGAAAGACGGCAGGATCTCCGCCATCGCCCATGAGAACTGGTCGGGCAATATCAACGGCGAGGACGGCGAGAACGGCACCCTGCAGACGCCCAAGCTCTATGCAGGCGCCAACCGCCTGGTGGCCAACTACATCGCCACGCTCGACATGCCCGAAGGCAATGCGATGCGCGCGCCGGGCGAGGCGCCGGGCCACATGGCGCTGGAAGTGGCGATGGACGAAATGGCCGAGAAGCTGGGCCTCGACCCGATCGCGTTCCGCATCCTCAACGAGCCCGAGGTCGTACCCGGCGATCCGTCCAAGAAGTTCTCCGACCGCAACTTGGTGCGCTGCCTGCGCGAGGGCGCGGAACGCTTCAACTGGAACAAGCGCAACGCCAGACCGGCGCAGGTAAGGGAAGGGCACTGGCTGGTCGGCACGGGCGTGTCCGCGGGCTATCGCGGCGCACCGACGATGAAGTCGGCGGCACGGGTTCGTCTTGACGGCCAGGGTGGGGTGATCGTGGAAACCGACATGACCGACATCGGCACCGGCTCCTACACGATCATCGCGCAGACGGCGGCCGAGACCATGGGCGTGCCGCTGGACCGGGTCCAGGTGACGCTTGGCGACTCCCGCCATCCCGCCTCCGCCGGCTCCGGTGGCCAGTGGGGCGCGGCAAGCTCCACCGCAGGCGTGTACGCGGCGTGCGTCAGCCTGCGCCGCAAGGTGGGCGAGAAACTGGGCTTCGACGGCGATACCGCAAACTTCGCCAATGGCCGTATCCAGGCGGGTGGGCGGACCATCGACCTGGTCGAAGCGGGCACACTGTCGGCAGAGGACGGCATTGCCTTCGGCAACTTCAAGCAGGGCTACGACGTCGGCACCTATGCAGCGCATTTCTGCGAGGTCGCCGTGCATGCCTACACGGGAGAGACGCGCATCCGCAGGATGCTTGCCGTATGCGATGGCGGCCGGATCCTCAACCCACTGTCCGCACGCAGCCAGGTCATCGGCGGGATGGTGATGGGCGCAGGCGCGACCCTGATGGAGGAACTGGTGGTCGACAAACGGCTTGGTTTGTTCGTCAACCACGACCTTGCGGGCTACGAGGTTCCCGTACACGCCGACATTCCGCACCAGGAAGTGGTCTTCCTCGACACGCTGGACCCGGTGATCTCGCCGATGAAGGCCAAGGGCGTCGGTGAGCTGGGCATCTGTGGTGTCGGAGCCGCGATCGCCAATGCGGTCTACAACGCCACCGGTGTGCGCGTGCGCAACTATCCCATCACCCTGGACAAGCTGTTGCCCGGCTTGCCCGAAGTGGGCTGACCCTTGCGCATGGACCGACCCGTGGCCTCACCCGCCCTGGAGACCTGTGCGGTAGAGGGAGTGGAGCCCAAGCATGCTGCGGGGCACCTGTCCGCAGCGCCGGGCTTCCTCACCGAAGGCAGCCCGCGCGGCGTGCTCGAGACGGCCTTGACGCGCGTACGCGCGGGCGAGCACGCCGTGCTCGCGCTGGTGCTGGAAACCGATGGCTCCACCTACGCCGGTGCCGGCGACATGGTGCTGTTCTGCAACGGCAGCCAGGTCGGCTGGCTCAGCGGCGGATGCCTGGAGCCCGAGCTCGCGCGCCGCGCGGAGCAGGTGAGCGCGGCAGGGCAGGTCGACTGGATCGAGATCGACACCCGCAGTGACGAGGACCTGTTGAGTGGGTCCGCACTCGGGTGCCGCGGCCGGCTTCGGATTGCGCTGCTGCCATTGCGTGCCATGACCGGCATCGACGCCGTGATTGAGGCATGGCTCCGCGAGGGGGTGTCACTCCAGCGCGACCTTCGCACGTCGGGGCAGATCGTTTTCCGCGCCGGCCATCGCGAGCAGGCATGGCAGCTGAACCCGATGGACGACACACAGCCCTTTGGAGAAGCAGCGTGGCGTTTGCCGTTGCCCCGGCTTCCGCGGGCCCTGGTGTTGGGGGGCGGTCCAGAAACGCCCTTCCTGATTCCGTTGCTGCGGGGACTGGGATGGCGGGTCAGCGTGGCCGAACGACGAGCGCGCTGGTCCTCAGCGGGGCAGGGCGCGGATGCGCAGCTCCAGGTGAGCCCAGCCGAAGCCCTCCATGCCGACCCGTGCGACGCGGTACTGGTGATGCACCACGACTTCGAGCTGGACCGCGAGGCGCTGGTGGCCTTGGCCGATACCGAGGTTGCCTTCATTGGACTTCTGGGTCCGCGGCGAAGGCGTGAGGATCTGTTCAAGCTGCTGACGCCGGATCAGCGCCACCGCCTGTCCCCGAGACTTCGATCACCGGTCGGCCTCAACATCGGCGGCCGAGGGCCGGAGGCAATTTCGCTCAGCATCGCCGCGCAGCTGCAGCAATGGCGAAGCGCCGCCGGCACGTGAAGGCCGCGCATGCGGTCGTCGTGCTTGCTGCGGGCGGCAGCACGCGGCTTGGCCAGCCCAAGCAGCTTCTGACCCGGCAGGGCGAGACCCTTGTACATCGCGTAGTGCGGTTGGCGCTGGAGCTCGCGCCATCGCAGGTGCTGGTGGTGGTGGGCGGGAACGCACAGGCCGTGACATCCAGCATTTCCGGACTGGCTGCGACCCTGGTAACCAACCGCCACTGGGAAAGCGGCCTGGCCAGCAGCCTGCAGGTGGCAGGCAAACACCTGCTGCCCACGGTGGCCGCCGTGATGGTCGTGGCATGCGACCAGCCCGCGATCGAGCACTCCCATCTGCAGGCGTTGCTTTCCGGTGCCCGCGCTTCGGCATCAGGGTGCGCTGGCACGCGTCACGGAAACGTCCTTGGCGTTCCTGCAGTGGTGCCGCGCGCATGGTTCACTCAGGTGGATGCAAGCCGTGACCGCGGCTTCGGAGCGCGCTTGAGGCAGCTTCCCATCGATGCCGTGCATGCCCTTCAGGCGCCGGAGCTGGGCCTGGATATCGACACGCCAGAAGATCTCGCGCGTGCGCACCTTGCGGGCTGGATCGATGCCGGGAGATGAGTCGCATGATCACTGGGCCAATGCCCGTCGCGCAGGTGAGTAGCGGCAGAACCGGAGCCTGAACCCTCGCAACTCGCGGCTCTGTAGAGTCGAGTCATGCTCGACTACGGCACGCCACATCGCGCCCCATCAGGCACATCACCAGCAAGAATCTGCAGCACCCGATCCAACAAAACAGGCTCAGGCACGCCAGCCAGTACCTGCTCCAGGTAACCCAACGGTTCCAACTGCCATTGGAGGAGCGCCTGCAACCGCACAACGGCGGGCGCCCGCTGCTTCGCGTCCAGTGAGACACGCAACAGCAGATGTTGCGAGCGCCTCTCCAGCCACAGCACTGGTATGCCTCGGCAATGAACCTGTAACTCGGCATCTCGATACCGCTCAACAAACTGGAAGCCCTGTCGTGGCCGAGACTCCACGAACTGCATCGCTTGGCGGCGCAGTTGTGAGAAGCGATCGTCGGTGATGCTCTGGAACGCGAGCGGCTCGGGCACAGGCGGCGCCGACCACCAAGGTTGTGCAGCGACCACTGCCGTGAAGAACAGCGCTGTGGCCGCCCAGCGGCAGCAAGCCACTCAGCCCTCCGGACGCACTCGATCGATGGCGTGCGCTGTGAGTCCCAGCCCTGCCATGATCAGGCCCTCCATGACGCGGGGGCCAACGTACTGCTCCAGTTCGCCGTTCTCGCGGGCACGCTGTGCGGCCAGCAGGATTTCCAGCACCACGCGAAGGCCCGCCAGCGAGCAGTCGGTGTCGGCCAGGGCGATGCGTCGGCCCGGCATTTGGTGGCGCTCTGGCCAGGGCTGACCATCGGAAGCGGCACCCGAACCGATGCTGTGCAGCAGGGCGACGAGCGTGTTCGGATCCAGTCCGGGGCCGTTGGCGGGCGCGTCGTAGATCGGGTGCGGGGCAGGGGAGTGGGGGTGGGTCATGGCTGGGCTCCTTGCGTGCATGCAGAAGCCGCCACCGATAAAGGTGGCGGACGGTGCGAGGTTCGAAACCCGGTGTGCAATCAGACCGGCGGGCGCAAGGCCCCCACGCACCGCCCGCCGTAGCCGGCTGACGGATTGCCAGTCGGCACCACGCGGTGGTGGTGCCGACTGGCAAGCGCTTTTTACGATTGCACAACCGGGGTTTCGAAGCCCGGCCACCTGTTCAAGGTGGCACGGCAAGAAATACGCCCGGTTGTGCGCGATGCCAATGCAGTAGGGCCGATGCCGTCACTACTTTCAACATTTTCAGAATCGTTGCATACCGCGCAATGAGACTGGAGCCTTGCGCTGCAATGCTATCGGCGATGTCGGTGGTGCAGGCCTGCGAACTGTCGGTATCCGCCCGGCGGAGCCGTGAGCGAGGCGGATGCGACAGGATTGCCAAAGCCCGACAGGCGTCAGTAGCCCTTCATCGCGGCCTTGGTCCGCTCCAGCCAGGCCGCATTGTGGCTGCGCGCATGCCGCGACCAGTGCTGGGCATCGTCGATGATGCTTGCGAACAGGCTGCGGGCCTGCTCGCGATCGTCGGGTTGCGGCTGCGCTATCAGCCATTCGGCGTAGAGGCAGCGAGCGGCCGCATCGTTTCCGCATTCCACGGCGCGCTCGAATGCGGCGCGGGTGCCGGGCGCCTGGGTAACTGCCAGTGCCTGCGCGTAAAGCAGGGTCTGTTCCGGCTTGCGGCGCACATCCGGATGGCGGGCGAACAGGCCGTCCAGCGTCTCCACCGCCAGCGCGGCGTGCCCGGACTCAAGGCGGGCTCGGGCGAGGCCGGTCAGGATGTAGGGATCGTCACCCAGCGGCGAGCTGGCCGCCTGCTCGAGCAGGGTTCTGGCTTCCTCGGCCTGGCCTGCATCCAGTAGCGTCATGCCAAGACGAACCCGATTCTGCACGGTGGGCGTTCGCGACAGATCAGCACGTGCGTTGCGCAGGTCCTGACCCGGGTCCATGAGCTGCTTGGCGGAGCGGATGGCCTGACGGGCGCCGCGCGAGTTGCGGGCTTCCGGGAAGTAGATCGCAAGGAAATAGACGACGCTGCCGAGCAGCGGGAACGAGAAGAGCAGGATCAGCCAGTAGAGGCTCTGGCCCGAGCGGATGGCGTGCACCGCGAAGTAGATGGCTGCCAGTACGTGGAGTCCGATTCCGATATAGGGCATGTGTGCCGCCTCGTCCTTGTGGGGTTGGCACTATAGTGGGCGTGGGGTGGGGCGCCAATGGGGGGGGGATGATCGGGCGTGACGCGTCACGTTAATAGGGTTGGATTCTGCGAGGTAGGGCGCTGCATGTCACTATGTGAGGGTGCTGCATTGATGGAGGGCAATACATGGAACGTACGCAAAAAGCACTAACGATGGCCAATGTCGCTGGTTGGGATCGGCGCTGGTCACGTTTGGCTTGGTTCAAGGGGGCTTTTATCTGAAGGCGTATTGGGACCACTTCGGCCTGGATCCCTTTCAGTTTGTTGCAGTAAGTGAGCTTGCGCTGGCAGGTTTAGCGGGCATCGGTTTGGTGTTGTTCTTCATGCTCGTGGCCCTGCTGCTTGGCGGCTGGGTTGAGGGCAAACTGACAACGGACACGCCCAAGGCCAGTCCGTTGATATGGCTGGTCTTGACGATCTTCCTTGTGGGCACGGCCGCGTTGATGTGATGGGCGAAGGGCTGGCCGCTTCTGATAGGCACAGCTTTGATGGCCATCTGCGCAGTGATCGTGCGCGTGTCGCCGGTGTTGCCGGCCTTCTTCAAGGACTCACCATGGCTGGTCTATGTCCTAGCGATGCTTGTCTATGTATCGTTTTCTTCGAACTGGCTTGGTTCTGAGCGCACCAAGAAGATCGCTGCCGATAGCAGCGAGCACACGGTGGCTGTGACTGTTGACGGAAAGGTGCAAGGCGGCCTGATACTGGCGGGTCGCTTTGGTGATAGTTATGTGTTTTGGGACTCAGGGCAGAAGCATGCATTACTTGTGCGTGCGGACGATGTCAGCAGATTGGAGATTGCGCGTGGTTCTTTAGCGCCTGCAAAGTCAGCCCAGTAGCGATTAGGAAGATCTACCAGGGGTATGGCTCTGGATCGACCGAGACATTGAGTACCCGTTCGCGCTTGGCGTTTTTGCCCTAGATTGCGGTATGCGGTGGCCGAGCGCTCCCTTGGATGCACTCCAGTGACGACTCCCCGCTTCGGTGAACTAGTTAGTTAGCTCCCCGTGCGAACCAGTGGAATGACGATCTCCGGATGCGGTACCGTTTGTCTTAATTAAGGCTGAGCTAACCGAGTAATGTCTGAAACGATAGCGTCAAACGCCCAAGGTAAGCCCATGCTGTGCGAGGTCCAACGCATCATCGAGGACTTCGATGCACTATACCCGTCACAAGACGTGGGTGCCGCCGTGGAGGCCATCGGCATCGCGACGCACGGCAAAGGCCTTTCGCAGTGGTCGGACCTTGTCCACAAGCGCTTGGGCGCCTTGAGCGCTCCCGACCAGTACGGGGTGCGAGAGCATCTCCGCGACCTCACAACCGAAGTCGTATATGCGCACGCGCTATTTGATCAACCGCTCGAGCCGGTATTGAAAACCTTGGGGGCGGCTAGCTCGATCTCCGCGCCGCCCGATACTCGCAAGACCGCGGCGCCGATCGACTGGACAGCCTTGATCCAGGCCGCGCGCGTGCAGTCGTTATTGACCCAGTGGTACGCTGACAACTTGGACATGCGCTACCCGCGCGAGTTTGCGGTTGCGCGCGCCGCGCGCCGCCTAGCTGACCGCGGTTTCCCGGTGGAGCACGAGCGCACGCAACTTCGCCTTTCGCAGCAAACTAACGATCGGTTGATCGCGCGCTTGGAGGAATTGATCGGCGATCTAGGTGGACTATGCTTGCTCCGAGAGTTGTTCCGAAAGGCCATTGCAACGTATGACGCCGACTCGGAGCGGTACATGATCGTCAGGGATACGAGGGTTGGGCGTCCGCGTGAACCAGACTTCCCTTGGGGTTACCTCATCGCCTTGAGCGCCAAGCACGTCTGCCGCCGCAACAGTCGCAGACCTGGCAACGAGGCTTGGGAAGAGCTTATCGGCCTAGCAACGGATTTTGCCGCCCTTCATGACGTCCAGGACTACACACCGCCGATCTTTGCGCAGATCCCGACCGACAAGCTCGTTGCGACGTTGACGAGGCGAGCGCTCTACGACTCAATTTACACCTTTCCGCAACTACGCTCGAGCGATGTGCTGCGCATGCTTCGGCCGTTGCTGGCCGAGATTCCCGCTGACAGAACTTACGGTCCTGGTTGGACGAAAAATGACGTATTCTCCGTCATCGAGCAGCTATACCGGGCCATAGGAGATTGCCGCGGTCCGGTCTCTCTTGACCTTCGGCACATCGCCAAGACCGTTCCGGGCGTGGCGCCTGTGCTAGCCAAGCACATCCTGTTTGACGTGCTCTCGCACCCTTCCACGGGCCCAAACTCGCAGTTCTTCCGTCCCACCGACCAGACCGTGCGCGGCGCAGATCCGCTAACTGGCCCAGGCAACAGCCTGTACCTGCGCCCATTGATCCGGCTGGATGGCAAGCGCGCTATCGTCATAGATCGATCCGTGGCCGGGCCGGGCATGGTGGAGGCAGTGCTCAGTGCCGTGCGCGGGTACGAAGGTGCCGACACGTTCCAGGGCAAGGTGATTGGCGCAGGGGCCGAGGCGCTCATTCGACTTGAGTTCGCACAGCACGGTATTGCGATTCATACCGGCGACTACGACACGCCAAAGGTCCATGGCGAGTGCGACATCGTTATCGACGAGGCTGGCAACCTGGCATTCATTGAGTCCAAGGCCAAGGCCCTCACTCGAAACGCCGCCAACGGCAATGATGTCGACGTACTGCTCTCGCTCGCCGGCAGCGTGGTTGCGGCGGTGGAGCAGTCTTTTGGGCATGAGATGCAGTTACGAAAGCACGGCGAGCTTGAGCTTTACGATAAGGAAACACGGAAGGTGAATCACACCTTGACCTGGAGAGGCCAGACCGTCGATCGCATCGCTTTGTCCCTGTACGACTTTGGTTTTTTCCAGGATCATACTGCGATCTCAAAGCTGATGTGGCCGATGTTGAATGCTCGCTACGGAGCGATCGACCCTGCAATCCAGAACACCTTCAAGGGTCAGTTTAAAAAGTTGAACGAGAAGGTGTTGCCAAAGCTCACCGGACACCTGCAGATTTGGGAAGAGCTTGGCTTTCAGGGGGAGGACCCCTTCGCATTCGGCAACTGGTTCCTGAGTGCCCCGCAGCTTTTTGGGCTGCTCGATGGGATCCAAGGGCCGGCCGAATTCTTCGAGCGACTCGGTTTTCTAAGAAACCTGACATATCAAAGCTACAACTTCCACCACCAACTCAAACATGCCTTATCTCTCAAGGCGGAGCGGGATGTTCGCGCCGACGGAGAAAGGCCTTGAGTAAGAGCGAGACCAGGCAACTTGGGAGAGCTTCCGCTTGGGGCCGGCAAAGCACACCTGGACGGAACAGGCTCGTAATTGTCGGGGGAACTTACAGGCAGGCAAGAGCCGAGCCAGAGCCGCAGCCATTGCCAAGCAGAGCCAACGGCGCAGCCAGAACGGATCGAGCAGAGTGGGGCGGTCATCAATGGGAACGCCATCGCGCGTGGGGATAGGGCGCTCGGCAGCTTCCCGGAAACGCCCTCATTCCAAAGCAGCAGCCACATGACCACGCCAGCGATCCCCACAAGGCTGTGACCCCGCCCGTACTCGCCAACCTGAAGGCTAAGGAGGTAAGCTTCGGCCCAGCTACAGGGGGAAGTCATGGTCACAAGGATTGCGGCAGCAGCGCTGCTGTGCGTGATGGCTGCGCCAGTAGGCGCTCAGCAGATTTACAAGTGCGTCACCAAGGGCCGCGTTGAGTACCAGTCGATGCCATGCGCCAATGGTGAGGCGGCGAAAACGTGGAATGTTGAGGTTGCCCCGCGCTCTGCCGAATCCGCAGCCAATGAGCGTCGCCTGGACATGATCAGGCAGCAGAATTCTGCCGCTGTCACGCCTCAACCGGCACCGCGCCCGGCTCCGGTCTACAGAAATGGCGGTGGTGGCGGCCAGCTACATCACGTTTCGCAGTACAAGGACGCCAACGCGTGCGAGGCAGCACGTGCCGAGCGTGAGCGCGTTTTCCGGGCCTATGGCACCAATCGCCCATTTGACGTTGGGCGACGCATGGACGACATGGTTTGGCGTGCATGCAAGTAACCAAAGCCGTGATTCTTTGGACTCACGGTGACAGGAGGGGGTAGGTGGCGGAAGATTTCTCGACCAGCAATCTGAACGAAGCCAAGTTCCATGCGAGCTTGATGATTCGCACGGTGGCTTTCTCGACGTCAGATTCAGTGGGGGCGTTAAGCTCGTATGTGACCGCCGCAGCCGGAGCTGCGTTTATTGCCGCCATCTCCACCGGCTCCTCAATAGCAGCCGCCCTTGGCGCAAACGTCCTTGCCGCATGGCTTTTCACGTGTGTTGTCACGATGGTGATCGGGTTCGCCGCTAAGGGAGCAGGTACTGGCGTCCAGGCTGCGAAGGCTGCGTATGAGATGGGAGCCAAGGAAGCGGACCGCCTTGGCGGTTCGGCTTCCTACGACATTTCCCCCTTACCAATTGACGTTCAACGGCTGGTTCTTAAGGCCGCGCCATTCGGCGAGAGGTGGATCGCGCGGCATACGCTTGCCATGGACAGATATGAAGGCGCTCTCTCCATTGCACTCATGAGCAATCTGCAGAAGCGGCTCGTTTTCCTGCAGATATCCGTCCTGCTATTTGGCGGCGGTTACATTTCACGGATGGTGTGGTGGGTGTTCGAGCACGGAAAGATCCCCGGGGTGTAGGGGCAGCGCCCCTACGGAAGCGCCTCACACGCGCTGGCGGGACCTCGGCCCACGGCTCATGTAGACCACATTGCAGGTTTCGGCGCCGGAGCCAGGATCACCGACGCCCAACCGCCGTTCTCGGCGAATTCTGAGGACTTCGGCAAGGTAGATCACGCCGGATTTCGCCGTGGCGGATCCCGTGGGGGCCGGAGCCGATCGCGCAGCCAAGTCTGCGCGAGCCTCGGCCATCATCAGTCGCCATTCCCGCGCAATGTTGCAGGTCAGGGACCACCAGGCCATATCGCAGGGTTCCAGCTGGTGACCTTCGGGAGTGAACATGTGTCCAGCTTGGAAGCCGAAACCGGCCCAAGGGCCGGTTAGGTCAGTTCGGTCATGCGGATCGATCTCGATCATGCTGCAAGCTGTTCCTTGTCGGGGGAGCCTGCAGGGAGGCAAGAGCCAAGCCAGAGCCGCAGCCATTGCCATGCGGAGCCGACAAAGCCGACCGCCGACCGCCGACCGATACAGCATTGCGCATAATGTATATTATGTTACGGGCAAGATCGCTACCCAAGAAGCCAGAGCCTCACCAGTCCTCAGATCCCTGACTTCACTCCTGGCCAGCGTTCCCACTCAATCCCCGCAGCGTTGATAGTCAAACGGAATCCGCAGGATCTTCCCGTCATCACCCGGACCGGAGATGCTCGCCTTCAGCGCAGTGCCATCACGCCGGTACTCGATGCGCTTCGGGAAGTCATTCTGCGGATTCTCGAACACCACCCAGTTCGCGCCATGGTCTGCAATGACGAACGTGGTTGGCGCCACGCCATTGGGCTGCACATGCAGGCCAGCCGCTTTGCCCGCCGGCACCAGGCGCATGTACTCGAATGACTCCATATCGCCGTGGCTCAGCGTCCGTGACATCCCAAGTAAGGCCCCGCCGGCCTCGGGCAGCCAGACCTCATCAAGCCTGCGCTCCTCGGTACCGCCGCACCAATGCCCGGCCAGCCAGTCGAACTCGGCCGGTGCGGCCATAGCCGCGCCACTTCCCAACGCCAGGCCAGCGCCCAGCACCGCCACCTTCGACTTCAACATGTCCTGACCTCCTGGTTGGGTTGGCTGCAGGCTAGCGGCACGGACACCGAGGGCGCTTGTAAAAACGCGCAGGATGGCGTCCGATGCCGCATGGACTACTGCGAGCACCCTGCCCCCGACGACCTCCGCCGTCACGTCCAGTGCATCTGGTGGCTGCAGGACGACGCACCCGGGAATGACGTGCAGGTTATCTATCCCGATGGCCGTTGCGAGCTGCTGGCCGAAGTGGGCGTGCCGCTGCAGCTGCATGGCACAGATGGCCGTATCCGTTCCGATCTACCGTTCTGTTTCGCGGCACAGCAGTCAGGGCCAATCCGTTTGCAGGCCGCTGGTGCGGTGTTCTGCATCGGTGTGCGGCTGCAGCCGGCCGCGAGCGCCTTGATCGCCGGTGCCCGCTTGCCCGGCCTTCGTGACCAGGCCCCGGACCTTTACACGCTGGATGCTTCCTTTGCCGAAACGTTCAGTGCCGCCGCACGCGCCAGTGCGGCCACCAACACGCCCGAGCCTCTCTGGCAGGTCCTGCGGGATCGTTGTTCCAGCTTCGTCCTGGACGAACGTGTCGAACAGGCGGTTGCGCAGCTGGATGCGATGCAGGGCGATCTGCGCATTGCCGAACTGACGCGGCGGCTTGGCATGTCCCTGCGCGGCCTGCAATCCCGCTTTCTGGCCGCGGTGGGCATGCCCCCGAAGGAGTACGCTCGTGTGCGCCGTCTGCAGGCGATTCTGCACACCCTGGATGGAGAAGCCACCAGCATTGCCACTGCAGCCGCACGTCACGGCTACAGCGACCAGGCCCATGCCACGCATGATCTTGTCCGCTGGACCGGGGTAACGCCCGGCCGGCTGGTGAATGCCCTGCGTGGCGATCGTGGCAGCGACGATGCACTGCGGCTGGCAGCCGCCTTCGTGCGCGGAAGCAGTAGCGGCCACTCAGGATAGCTGGGCCCCGCCCTCCTGCCCTGCTCCAGAGCCGACTCCATCAGCCAGCGCTTCCCGCCGTCCGGATCTGCTTCCCCAGCTCCCGGATCCGCGCCTCACCCGCCTTCAGCGCCTGCGGGCTGGTATGGACCGAGTAGTAGCCTGTTGCCAGCGGATACGAATGCTGTGCTGCGGTACCGAACACGAACTCGGTGTCCTCGCGGGCGAAGAACGCGACCTCGTGGCCGCCTTCCTCGAAGACCACCAGTTCACCTGCACCGATCGCTTCGGGCACACGCAGCGAGCCCACGCTCACGGCGGCCCAGGCTACGTCATGTCCCGGCGGCGGTTGGAACCGCCACGATTCTCCCGCCCGCAGTTTCACCGAAAAGTAGTTGATCGGTGCCGGGGCATCGATGGGGCTGCGGGCCGTGCCGTACGCTCCCAGCAATACGGTCACCGGGCCTTCGCTGAGGATCTGCTCGGGGCCGATGTAGCGGCTGAAAGGTGCAGCCAGCTCCAATGCAGGTGGCAACGCGAGCCACAACTGGAAACCGCGCAGGCGATCAGAATCACCGAATCCGCCACCGTGCCACGCGCCACTGCCGGCCTGCATCCACTCCATCCAGCCGGCCTCGATACTGCCCTGGCGGCCCTGGTCGTCTTCATAGTCGACGGCCCCTTCCAGCAGCCAGGTGAGCGTGGCGATGCCCGAGTGCGGATGCAGGCCAAGCGCAGGGGCTTCGGCGCGCGAAAGATCGCGCGCGTCGATGAGATCGAGGAAGACGAACGGCTTGAGACGTTCGCCCAGGTCGGAAGGACTCACCAGCCGGGTGATGGGTCCGTGGCTGCGGCCGCGGGTGCGATGCACGATGCGGCGCACGGAGGCGACCGGAGACATCGCGGTGGATTCGGAGGGGTGGACGGCAAGCATGGCGTGGTCTCCTTGGAAGCGGGTTTCGAACGTCGCGACGACGTCGTACGCCCAAGGTAGGCACTGAGTACTCATGGCAGTAGCCCGCCAGTTCGGATTTCATTCCTCCATCGTTGGAGCAATGGCTGCCACGCGAGGAGGCGGCAGCGCCTCCCGCTCAGGTGCTTACCAGTTGCCCAGCATCAGATGGGTCGTGGCGAAGTCGACAAACGCGCTGGCGGCGCGTGGCAACTGCCGCCGGCTCTGGTAGACCACGAACAACTCCAGCCCATCAATACGGTAGTCGGGCAGGACCTGGACCAGCGTCCCTTCCCGCAACGGCTGCGCCACCATCGCCTCGGTCAGCAGCGCGATGCCCATGCCGGCCACGCAGGCCTTGGTCAAGGCCAAGGCCGAGTTGGCGCTGAATCGCCCTCGCACTTCGACGTCGGCGGGGCCATCCGGCCCCATCAAGCGCCACTGCGTGCGCCCTGAGCCCGAGGGCACGGCGATACAGTCGTGCGTGGACAGCTCCTCCAATGAGCTGGGCGCTCCCCGTGCCCCCAGGTAGGCCGGGCTGGCCACCAACACTGCACGGTTGTTGCCCACCCGGCGCGCGATCAGTGTTGGCCCGGTGACTGCACCTGCGCGAATCGCAACATCGATGCCGTCAGCGACCAGGTCGGCGCGCGCGTCATTGAGCACGAACTCCAGGCGGACCCGTGGATGGGCCTGCAGGAATGACTGCACCCACTCCAGCTGGAACCAGTTGAAGAAGTCCACCGGCGCGGCGACGCGCACCTTGCCCACCGGCACTTCGCTTCCCTCGGAAAGCTCCAGGGTGGCGTCCGCCAGCGCCTCGATCTGCTCCACGCTGCGTGCGTACAGGCCCTCACCGGCATCGGTCAGGGTCAACTTGCGGGTGGAACGATGCAGCAGCCGGACACCCAGCTGCTCTTCCAGCTGCTGGATGCGCCGGCTGGCAGTATTGGAGGGCATGCCGATCCGGCGCGCGGCCTCGGCGAAGCTGCCGGCTTTGGCCACCTGTACGAACAGGGCCACATCATTGAGATCGATCACCCGTGGTCTCCATGC
Source organism: Stenotrophomonas sp. TWI1409 (assembly GCF_039673015.1). NCBI lineage: Bacteria > Pseudomonadati > Pseudomonadota > Gammaproteobacteria > Lysobacterales > Lysobacteraceae > Stenotrophomonas > Stenotrophomonas sp. TWI1409. The sequence goes on along the minus strand of NZ_JBDJKU010000001.1, from coordinate 36,039 downwards.
AGACGACCTCCGGTACGGAGGTCCCTGCATTGTGTTGCAAATGGTGTCGCGGCGCTCGGCGCAGCGCCCTGCCCTCATCGGGCCTTGCGCGCATCCAGGCTGAACCGGCCTGCGCCGTTGGCGGCCAGCATCAGGAATGCACCGGCAATGGAGACATTCTTGAGGAACATGATCATCTGCGTCTGATCAGCAACGTTGTTGTGGAACAGGAAGGCGGTAGCCAGGGTGAAGCCGGCAAGCAACATGGCGACCAGCCGGGTCTGCCAACCCGCTGCGATCGCTAGCGCTCCGCCGACCTCTGCAAGGATCACCAGCGGCAGCATCAGCGCGGGGACACCGACCGAGGCCATGTACCCCGCCGTGGCCTCGTAGGCGCTCAGCTTGCCGAATCCCGACAGCAGGAACAGTGCGACCAGCAGGAGGCGGCCGAGCAGTTCGACTGCGCCCTGCAGGCGGGTGGAGGACGAGGCACCAAAGGTGGTTGTGGAATAAGTGGACATGTCTGCATTTCCTGGAGGCGTGTTGAAACAAGAGGGACGGAGGCAGCGGCAGGAACGACGACATCATCATTGCCAGCGGGACGCACTCTAGGCGCCCCTTCCACCGCCCACTAGCCGCCCCAGGGGGAATTCACCCGTCCATTCATGGACGAATCCACCCACAGCGGGATTGCCCCCATCCGTGGACGAATGAAATCCGCTGCAATCGGCTAGTGGGGCCCAATGCCCCGAAATAGAGTGCAGCCGTGGCCCATGGCAGTGCGTTCGCCGGGCCCGTCCTACCCTCCACTACGAGAACCGCCATGAAGCTCCTGCACATTGATTCCAGCATCCTGGGCCAGCAGTCGGTCAGCCGCCAGCTCACCGCCCAGCTCATCGAAGCTGCCCGCAAGCAGCATGGCGACGTGAACGTGACCTACCGCGACCTCGCCCTGGCACCGGTCGACCACCTTGCTCCGCCCCACCTTGCCGCTGCCCAGGGCGCCCCCATCGAAGCCGATGCCTTGCAGCAGGACGTGGCGCTCGGTGCCGACGATCTGGATGCCTTCCTGCAGGCCGATGTCGTCGTCATCGGGGCACCGATGTACAACTTCAGCATTCCCAGCCAGCTCAAGGCCTGGATCGACCGCATTGCGATTGTCGACAAGACCTTCCGTTACACCGCACAGGGGCCGGAAGGCCTGGCGGGCGGCAAGCGGGTGCTTATCGCCTCCACCCGCGGCGGCATGTACGCCGGTGATGTGCCGGGTGCGGCCATGGACCATCACGAAACCTACCTGACCAGCCTGTTCGGCTTCCTCGGCGTCACCGACCTGCAGTTCATCCGGGCCGAAGGTCTGGCAATGGGCGACGATGCGCGCGCACAGGCACTGCGGCACGCCCAGCAGGACATCGAGCGCGTCTTCGCCTGATAGCTGTGCCGTCGGCGATACACATCGCCACGGCAATTCAATCCCATTCCGCCCGACGCACCGAAGCCGATGGACAGCGATATCGCTGTCTACAGAAACCGGTGCATCACATATACATCAACCAACCCCAGCGACCGATGCCGGAACGCCGCCGGTAGCGTCCCGACCACGGCAAAGCCCAGCTTCCGGTACAGCTCAACAGCTGGCGCATTGGTACTGACCACGTAATTGAACTGCATGGCCAGGAAGCCTTCCGATCTGGCTCGATCAAGACTGTGCTCCACCAGCGCCCGGCCAATGCCGCGACCTTGCACCCGGGGATCGACCACATAGGTAGCGCTGGCCACGTGCGCGCCCAGGTCTGGATAGTTGGCACCCATCTTGTACATTCCGGCCACGCGCCCTTCCAGAACGGCCACAAAGGCCGCCTGCACTCCGAACCAATGGCTCCGAAAGGTCCCGGCCTCGAAGGTGCCGGCGAACGGAAGCGCATCTTCCGTCGCAATGGCGGCCTGGAAGATCACCCACATGGTCTCGATGTCGTCCGCGCTGGCGGACCGGATTTCCATGCGGTTCCTCGCGGAGTGGCGTGATGCGCAAGGCGGACACTAGCAGAATCCAGCAAGCGCCCCGCACGCGCTTCACGCGCCACCGCCATCGGTTCCGCAATAGTTGAGTGAATTCCAGCCGTTGGAACAGTACATGCCACCTATTCCCGCGCGCATCCCGCTCCGGCTCCGCCGATGGCGCGTCGCTGGCTACATCCTGCTTGGCGTGTACGTTCTCTACCTGCTGGCCGGCAACATCTTCCTCAACACCCCGCTGTTCGGCCAGGTCACCAACCGCAAGCCGCACAAGTTCGTGATGACGACCGGCCCGGCCATCACGCTGCTGCCGGGCCACGTCATTGCTTGGAACGTGCATATGCGCGGTCACGTCAACCATACCGTCTACGTACTGCACGCCGAGCGTGCCAGCGCCCGCTTGGCAGTCCCGCCCCTGTTCCGCCGCGAAGTGCGGGTTCCGCGATTGCAGGCCACTGGCGTGTCGGCCGAGATCAGTCGCGTCGAGGACGCCATTCCGTCACCGCCGCGTAGCGACCAAGGCTGGACCCTGCGTTTCGACGCCATCCACAGCGACAGCATCCGCAGTGCCCGGCTCGGCAAGCTGCTGATCATCGGCAAGGGCCAGGGTACGGTCGGGTTCCTCAAGCAGCTGCGCGGCGGCCCGTCCGAACTGTTCGATTCCGAAGTCTCGTTCAGCAAGGGAGACACCAGCTATGACGGCGTGCAGCTGCTGGGCGACATGGATCTGACCGCGCGCTTCAGCTATCCGCGCCACTATCGCGACCAGGCGCCCGGCCTGGCCAAGTTGAAGCTGCTGCATGCGCAACTTGAAGTGGATGCGCGCAGCCAGGGCCTGCGCATGGATACGGACGCGCAGACGCCCCGCATCTCCAGTTCGCCGGTTCCCGGTCGCCTGCAACTGGCGGTCCACCTGTTGGACGGCCAGTTGCAACCTGGTGACCACGCGCTCTGGCAGGTTCCGCTCTACCTCGGCGACGGCGCACCCGATCGCGGCGTGCTGGCCCTGCAGCTCAACGTGGCCAACGACCTGCGCCTGCAGGCCCGCCTGCCGCCACGCCCGGATTCGGCCGCTGGCATCGATGCCGACCTGCACATCACCGGGCGCGAGATTCCCTTCCAGCACCCTGCTCAGCTGCTGGAACGCAGCTCCGGCACTGTGCGCGGCGAATGGACCTTCACCTCGCTCAACTGGATCCCTGCCCTGTTCGTACGCAAACCGTGGCTGCAGCTGGATGGCGGCGGCACCCTGAAAGCAGATCTGCGCCTGCGCAATGGCGAACTGATCGAAGGCAGTACCGTGGACATCCCTTCGGCTGCCGCCGTGGCCGAGGTCGCTGGCGTGCGGCTGGCCGGCACGGCCAGTGCGCATGGCGAGCTGAAGGCCGGCAGCCCCACTCAGGCACAGTTGGCGATCCGGCTGCCCCGCTTCACCGCTCGCCCAAGCGATGCGAAGGATGTACGCCTGTTCGACGGTCGCGACCTGGCCGTGGACCTCACCGGCGATGGCCGCCTGCAGGAACTGCGCAAGGGCGTTCGTGCGCGGTTGCGCTTCAGCCAAGCGACCATCCCGGACCTGGCCGCCTACAACCGCTACCTTGGCTCTCAACAGGTGCGCCTGCTGCGTGGCTCCGGCAGCCTCAGCGGCGACGCCACGCTCGACACCGATGGCCGCGTCGGCCATGGCACCGCGCGGCTGCTAGGTCGCAATGCCAGCGCCAAGGTGGCGGGCCTGGACATGGGCGGCGATGTCGACGTGAACGCGACGCTTCGCCGCGGGGACTTCAACCAGCGCCATTTCGATCTGTCCGGCACCACCGTGGAGCTGCGCAATGTGCAGGTGGCCGGCACCGATTCCAACAGCGCGTGGAAAGGCCGTGCTGTGTTCAAGCGGGGCCGCATCGACGCGCAGTCCCCGTTCCAGGTGGACGCTACCACCGATCTGACCCTGAGCGATGCACGCCCCTTGCTGGCCGTGTTCGCCAAGCGCACCGACTACCCGCGCTGGACGCTGTCCCTGCTGGATTCCGGCAAGGTCGATGCACAGGCCACGTTGCGCTGGCGCCCGGGTCATCTGCTGATCGACGGACTGCAGGCCGAGAATGATCGCCTGTCGGTTCGTGCGCGGCTGGATCTGCTGGAGCGGCGCAAGCGTGGCGATCTCTACCTCCGCTGGGGGCTGCTGGGCGCGGGCATCGAGCTTGATGGCGAACAGCGCCAGTGGCATCTGGCCAAGGCGCGTGAATGGTTCGATCAGCGCCCTTCGCTGTTGCCGGCTGCCGAAGGTGGAAGCGCCGCAGGTTCTTCAGACTGATCGCCCCGGGCTGCATCCATTTGCCGCTTCCGTTCGTATGAGCGGTAAACGCAGGATGGAGCGGTACGGAATGAAGCGGCGTTCACAGGCTCTGGGTCTTCTGGGATGGGGCGTGGCCACCTTTGCGGCGGCCGCAGTCGGCGCATGGGCATCGGCCTCCGCCGCCAGCTTCTACGCCACCCTCGCCCTGCCTGCCTGGGCACCGCCTGCCAGCGTGTTTGGCCCGGTGTGGAGCCTGCTCTACGCGATGATGGCCATTGCGGCGTGGCTGGTCTGGCGCGAACGCGGCTGGCGCAACGCGCAACCGGCCCTGGTGCTCTATCTGGTGCAGCTGGCCGTCAATGCCCTCTGGAGCTGGCTGTTCTTCGGCTGGAAGCTGGGAGCGCTGGCCTTCGTCGACATCCTGGTACTGATCACGCTGGTCTGCGCAACGATCGTTGCCTTCGCACGCATCCATCGCGGTGCGGCGGTGATGCTGCTGCCTTACCTGGCCTGGATATCGTTTGCCTCGGCGCTGAACTTCGCGGTGTGGCGCGCCAATCCCGGGGTGCTGTGAGCCAGTATCAGTGCTCTCAGGCCTGTGCGACGCGCTGCGGCTTCCATGCACGCAGCAATGCCGGCTTGAACGCCTGCTGGCCACAACCCGTGGGGCATCGCACCACCCGCGCGGCGGTGTGGCTGACCAGTCCCTGCCCCTCTTCCGCCTTGAACACCGTCTCGCAGCACAGGCAGCGCGCAACCAGCGAGTACAGGTGGAGCAGGCGCCCACTGGCCGGATCCTGCAGGGCATCCACATCCAGCAGCTCAAACTGGCAGCTGTCGGCAAGCATGCGGTATGGCGTTGAAGGCAAGGTCTGCAGGTTCACGGGCGTGGTCACTCAGGAATGTGCGTTCACCCTAGGCAAGTCGGTGTCGAGCGCGCGTGCAGCGCACATGTACCTTTCGCGAAACATGCAAGTGCTGTTGGAATGGTCAGATGAAGAATTCAGGTTTGAATGAAACGCTCTTCACGCGAACGTGCTGGTAGGCGAATGCACGATTTTGCTTCACCATCCATGCATGCCGGATGCGACGCTGGGCCTTTCCAGCCATCCACGAATCATGAGTCCCGCCCTTGATGCCTTCTGCTGAGTCCACGCACGACACCGCCCAGTCCCGTTGTGCGCGCGAACCGATTCATACGCCCGGTGCCATCCAGCCATATGGGGTGCTTCTGGTAGTGGAGCCTCAGTCACTGCGGGTGCGTGAGCGCGCCATCAGCCAGCCGGGGTTGCTGAAGCAGTTCGGCGAACCGTTGATGCAGCACGTCAGCGAGGTACTGGGCGGCGTGCTGGCCCCCTTCCAGGCGCTGTTCCAGCAGGCCACGGTGGGCAGCAGCGCCCATGTAGGCGCTGTGCACCTGGACGGCCACGGGCGGCATCAGCTGCTGGTGCATCGCTCCGCCAGCGATCTGCTGATCGAGCTGGAGGCACCGGTTCCCGGCCAACCGGGTTCGCTGGAAGAACTGTATCCGTCGATCCGCGAACTGATGACCGGCATCGAATCGGCTACCACCGTGGAAGATCTGTGCCAGCTGGCGGCCGCGCACATGCGTCGGCTGACCGGCTTCGACCGCACTCTGGTCTACCAGTTCGATGCCGGCTGGAACGGCATCGTGGTCGCCGAGGATGGCAACGGCCAGTTGCCGTCCTACCTGGACCTGCGCTTCCCCGAGTCGGACATTCCGGCCCAGGCCCGCGAGCTGTATCGGCGCAACCGGGTGCGACTGATCGCGGACAACAACTACACCCCTGCCCCGCTGATGCGCAGCGAGGAGCACCGCGACGCGCCGGCCACCGACCTGAGCCTGGCCGTGCTACGCAGCGTTTCGCCCGTGCACCTGCAGTACATGCGCAACATGGGCACCGGCGCGTCGATGTCGGTGTCGCTGGTGCATGAGGGCCAGCTGTGGGGCCTGGTGTCCTGCCACACGATGCAGCCGCGCCGCCTGCCCTATCACGTGCGCACCGCCTGTGAATTCATGGGCCAGATCCTGTCGCTGCAAATCGCGCTGAAGGAGCGTGCACGCGCCATCGAAGAACGCGTGGCGCGCCGCTCGGTGCTGGTCAAGCTGCTGGCACGCATGGCCGGCGACGAGGATTTCATGGCTGCGCTGCGCCACGATGAAGCCAGCCTGCTGTCGCTGACCGGTGCCGCAGGCGCCGCCATTGTGCACAAGGGCGACTGCATGCGTGTGGGCCAGTGCCCGCCCGCGACCGACGTGCTGGCCCTGGCCGATTGGCTGGCCGCACAGCAGGCCGGGCAGGAAACGTACTGCAGTGACCATCTGGCAGCCGACTGGGCGCCCGGCGCGCGCCTGTCCGACGTGGCGAGCGGCGTACTGGCGGTGTCCATTTCGCAGCTGCACGACAGCTATCTGATGTGGTTCCGCCCGGAAGTGGTGCACACCGTGCGCTGGGGGGGCGACCCACGCAAAGCGGCGGCGCCCGGCGTGGCACTGTCCCCGCGCAGTTCATTCGAAGCATGGAAAGAGACCGTGCAGCAGCGCAGCCTGCCGTGGAACGACGCCGACCGCGATGCCGCGCACGAGATGCGCACGGCCATCGTCGACATCGTGCTGCGCAAGGCCGAGGAAATGGCTGAGCTCAACGAGCAGCTGGTCCGCAGCAACAAGGAACTCGAAGCGTTTTCCTACTCCGTAAGCCATGACCTGCGCGCGCCATTCCGCCATATCGTCGGTTACTCGGAACTGCTGGGCAGCTCGGCCGGCGAACGCCTCAACGATACCGAGCGCCGCTTCCTGGATACGATCGTGGAGTCGGCCAAATCTGCCGGAACGTTGGTGGACGACCTGCTGAGCTTTTCGCAGATGGGCCGCTCTACGCTGGGCCGGGCGCGGCTGGATATGGCCGCGCTGGCCGAGGATGTGCGCCGGAGCCTGGTCCTGGACTACAGCGGCCGCGACGTGCAGTGGACGCTTGCGCCGTTGCCGGAGGTCGAAGCCGACCCGACGATGCTGCGCCTGGTCTGGCAGAACCTGCTGGCCAACGCGATCAAGTTCACCCGCGAGCGCGAGCAGGCGGTCATCGAGGTCGGTCACCAGCGAAACGACGACGAAGACCACTTCTTCGTGCGCGACAACGGCTGTGGCTTCGACATGCGCTACGTGGACAAGCTGTTCGGCGTATTCCAGCGCCTGCACCACGTCGAGGAATTCGAAGGCACCGGCATTGGCCTGGCCAACGTGCGCCGCATCGTCGGCCGCCACGGCGGCAGGACCTGGGCCGAGGGCGAACCTGGCAAGGGCGCCACGATCCACTTCACCCTACCCCGTTCCACAGGAGATCACCCATGAGGGACCTGCGGCCGATCCTCTTGGTAGAGGACAGCCCCAAGGATGCAGAGCTGACGCTGGCGGCGCTGTCGCGTTGCCAGTTGCTGAACGATGTCATCCATGTACGTGACGGCGCCGAAGCGCTGGATTACCTGCGCTGCGAAGGCAAGTTCGCCGGCGCCATGCACGGCGGCCCGGTGGTGGTGCTGCTGGACCTGAAGCTGCCCAAGGTGAACGGCCTGGAAGTGCTGGAACAGGTGCGTGGTGACGCACAGCTGAGCAGCACCCCGGTGGTGATGCTGACCTCTTCGCGCGAAGAACAGGATCTCGTGCGCAGTTACGAACTGGGCGTGAACGCATTCGTGGTCAAGCCAGTGGACTTCAAGGAGTTCTTCGACGCCATCCAAGGGCTGGGCATGTTCTGGGGCATCACCAACCAGCCCCCGCCGCATCGGCCCAACGGCTCGGGGCAGCACAATGCGTGATGGATCGCGCCGCAGCGAGCGCCTGCGCATCCTCATGCTGGAGGACAGCGCGCTTGATGCGGAGCTGATCAGCGCACAGCTGCAGCGTGCCGGCCTCGATTTCGAGGCCGAGCGCCTGTGGACCCGCAATGCCTTCATCGAGGCAATTGAGAATCGCGCCTTCGATGTGATCCTGGCCGATCATGTGCTGCCCGGATTCGACGGCGACGCTGCACTGGCGCTGGCGCGCGAGCGGATTCCGCAGACGCCCTTCATCTTCGTCTCCGGCACGCTTACCGAGGAGTTGGCCGTGCAGGCGCTGACCCGCGGCGCGCGCGACTACGTGGTCAAGCAGCGCCTGCAGCGCCTGCCGGATGCGATCCGTCGTGCGCGGCAGGAGGCCCATGAACGCACCCAGCTTGTGCAGGCGCAGGCCGCACTGAACGACAGCCAGGCGCAGTTGCAGCAGGTAACCAATGCCGTCCCTGCGCTGATCGCCCAGCTCGACACGGCGCATCGCTACCGCTTCGCGAACAAGGCGTTCCTGGACTGGCACGGCGTCAGCCTGGCCGAACTGCTGGGTCGCGCGGCACGGGATGTCAGCGGCATTTCCGCCTTCGAGCACGCCCTGCCCAGCCTGGAGCGGGTACTGCAGGGCGAGCGCACCAGCTTCCAGGTCGAACTGGTCCACCGCAGCGGCGAATCACGATTCGTGCAGATGGACTGCGTACCGGAACATGCGGCCGATGGCAGCGTGGTCGGCTACATCTGCATGGGCAGCGATGTTTCACTGTTGAAGCAGGCCGAACTGGCGCTGCGCGAGGACAATCAGGTTCTCGAGCGACAGGTGCAGGCACGCACCGCCGAGTTGCGGGCCAGCAAGCGGCGCCTGCAGGCGATCTTCGAATCCAGCTTCCAGCATCAGGTGCTGCTGGATCTGTCCGGACGCGTGGTTGATGCCAATGACGCGTCACTGGCCGCGGTGCTTGCAGACAAGAAGGACACTGTTGGCGCGCGCTTCGGCGAATCGCTCTGGTTTGCCACAACCGATGGCATCAGTGCGCTGATCGACCAGGCCGTCGCCGCAGCCGTACAGGGCCGCAGTTCGCTGCATGCACTGGAACTGGAACTCCCGACCGGGCGGCGCAGCTTCGACTTCTCGTTCCGCCCGCTGCTGGATACCGAAGGCGTGGTCACCGCCGTGGTCTCCGAGGCGGTGGAAACCACCGCGCGGCTACAAGCAGAACACGCGCTGCGCCAGTCACAGAAGATCGAGGCGGTCGGCCAGCTCACCGGCGGCATCGCCCATGATTTCAACAACATCCTGACGGTCATCTCCGGCAACGTCGAGCACGCCATGCTGCTCATCGAACGCGCCGGAGAACCCGGGGCAATGGTCAGCCGTGCACTGGACAATGCACTGAAAGGCGTCGGCCGTGCCGCCAGCCTGACCCAGCGCCTGCTGGCGTTTGCCCGTCGCCAGCCGCTGCACAGCCAGGCCGCCAACCTCAACGAACGCCTGCTGGACATGCACGACATGCTGCAGCGTGCACTGGGTGAGCTGGTGCAGCTGGAGATCCGCAACGCCGAGGACATCTGGTGCGTGGAGATCGACATCAGCCAGCTGGAGGCCTCCGTACTGAACCTGGCGGTCAATGCCCGCGATGCGATGCCGCATGGCGGCCGGCTGGTGATCGAAGTCGACAACAGCCACCTCGACCACGACTACGCCGCCCTGTTTCCCGATGCAACGCCAGGCGAGTACGTGATGTTGCGGGTGCGCGACAATGGCCACGGCATGGACGCAGCGACCCTGGCGCGCGTGTTCGAGCCGTTCTTCACCACCAAGCAGGTTGGCCGCGGCACCGGGCTTGGCCTGTCCATGGTGCATGGCTTCGTCAAGCAGTCCGGTGGCCACGTGCTGATCGACTCGGTGGAAGGCGGCGGTACCAGCATCACCATGATGTTCCCGCGCTCTCCGCTGTCCCTGCCCTGCGAAGCACGCACCCCACAGACCGGCCTGGCGGGTTACTCACCGCGCGAGGAAACCATTCTGGTGGCCGAGGACAATGACGATGTCCGCGCCCACACGGTGGATGCGCTGCGGCTGCTCGGCTACCGCGTGCTGGAAGCCCACGACGGACCCTCCGCACTGCGGCTGCTGGAACGCCCCGACACCAAGGTGGATCTGCTGTTCTCGGACGTGGTGATGCCCGGCATGTCGGGCTGGGAACTGGTGCACGAAGTACGTGAACGCTGGCCGGAAGTCGCCGTCCTGTTCACGTCGGGCTATCCACGCGACCACGACCAGGTGGGCAGCCAGGGACGCGCCGTTTCATTGCTGCCAAAGCCGTTTACCCGCAGTGATCTTGCAGCGGCGGTGCGCACCGCGCTGGAGGCGACGCCGCACTGAGGTCAGGACGCCGGATCGCGCATGCCAGCGGCGATCCGGTTGATGTCCGCGCACTCCACCGTGGCCGGCGGATGCTCCCTGGCGGCCAGCGCAATCATCGCCTGGCCCAGGGCCAGATTGCTGGTCATCAACGAAGGCGCAACCGCACCGGCCAGCTTCATCAACGGCGCGCCGCCCCAGTACAAGGGCTTCAACAGGGCATGACGGGTGCCGGTTCCCGCGACCGGCCTGACGCCACCCGGGCGCAGCATCACCGAGCGCACCGGCAGAGCCTGCAAAGCAACTTCGGTCTCGCCCTTGACCCTCAGCGGCATCAGCCGGCTCTGAGGGTCTGCACCCGCACCGGATACATACAGAAAGCATCCCCCGGGATTCGCGGCCGCCCAGGCACGGGCCACCGCCAGCGTGGTGTCCACGGTAACGCGTCGGTACTCGGCCTCGGCGGTGCCGACCGGTGGCGCACCGGCGCAGTAGAGGCATGCATCGAACCCGGCGAGCTCCTCCACCCGCTCCTGGATACGCAGAAAGTCCGGGACAATCAGTTCGCTGCCGGTGCCGCTCAGACTGCCGGGGTGACGGACCAGCGCGGTCAGGCGGGAGACCTGTTGTGAGCGCTGGCAGGCCAGCACCACACCCTGCCCGACCAGGCCTGCGGCACCGGTCAACAGAATGCGCAATGCACCCGTCCCGACCATCATCGCACCCGCCTCAGAGTTTCACGAAACGCTGGATCTTCCGCGCCAGCCAACCGCTGAACACCAACGGCGCATCCAACGCAGACACGCAGATGCACGGCACACCCGGCGCGGTCACCGGCTGGTGCTCCACCTCCTCGTCCAGATCCGCAACGTCACCCGGCGCGAACAGCCCCAGCGCGTCGTTGTAGGAACCGCGCAGGATCTGGGTCAGCTCGCTGCGGCCATGGCTGTGCATAGGCAGGCACTTGCCGGGGGCGATCTTCAGCATGATCAGCGAGGGCATCTGCTCGGCCCGGATGCAGTGCACCCCCGGCGCCATCCAACGCCAGCGCAGGTCACCCAGCGAGGTGCCAAAGTAGGGATGCAGTGACGCCGGCAGATGATCGGGATCAGCCTCGGGCCGATCCTTCGGCATAGGGCGCAGGGATTCCGCCATGGCCATCGGCGTTTCCGTGGCCAGCTGCATCAGCATGGCCTCGCGCAACTGTTCGCGCCGCGTGTCGGTTGCAGGCGGCTGGGTCTGCTCCAGCAGCACCGAACCGATCGCCTCAGCATCGCGCAGGCGCTGACGGCAATGCGGGCACTGCTCCAGATGGGCACCGGCCACGATGCTCAACGGCGCCGGCAGCGCACCGGCGGCATAGCTCATCAGCGTGGATTCGTGCAGGTGGTGGTGCGGATTCACAGCACACCTCCCACTTTCGCCTGCAGTTGCAGGAAGGCACGGCGCAGGTGCGATTTGACCGTCCCCAGCGGCATACCCAGCGCTTCGGCGATTTCGCTGTGGCTCTTGGCTTCGAAATAGGACATCCGCACCAGCCGTGCCTGCACCGCAGGCAGCTCGTTGATGCGCTGGCGCAGACGCGCCTGGTCGGCGAACTGCTCGGCGCTGCTGCGCTCGATCACATCCAGCGTCGCCGCGTCCTCCACTGCCGCCTGCACTTGCATCCAGCTGCGCTCACGGCGCACTCGATCGATATGCAGGTTGCGGGCGATGCGATACAGCCACGTACTCAGCGCCCCCTGTGCCGGATCGAAATCGGCGGCCCGCAGCCATAGGCGCAACAGGCATTCCTGCGCCAGCTCCTCGGCTACGGCATCGGGTGCGCCCAGGCCGCGCAGGTACACGCACAGCCGCGGCATGAAGTAGTCGTAGATCCGCATGAAACACTCGCGGTCGCGCAGCCGCGCCACGCCGTCCATGTCACCGGCCCAGTTCGTCGGCTCGCTGCTCGGCTGCTGGGAACTGGACACGGTGCGTGCGGTATCGAAGTTGAGGAGTGTGCTGGCGGCGTCAGGGTACATCTGCGTTCGCGGCGGGCAGGTGAAGGTCTTCCTCTGTACGCGCAGGGGCAGCCATTGGATGCAGTCGGCACTGCGCATCCAACCGGGCGCCCCCGCCGTATGACCTGAGAGACCTCCGCTTCCGGATGAACACCATGCGCACTGCCTGGCTGCTGTTGTGCCTGCCCCACGCCGCGCTGGCGGCACCCTGGCTGCGAAATGAGGGCGTGGCCACCTCCGCGCAGGGCGACATCCTCTACCGTGAAGTGCACTGGCGGCGCGAGGCAACGGAGGGTGCCGAACGCTGGGTGCTGTACCAGTGCCCGGATGGCCAGCCCTTCGCCCGCAAGCATCTGCCCGCCAGCGCCCGCCCGCAGGCACGGGGCTATTCGCTGCAGGACCGCCGCAGCGGCCAGACCGCCGAAGTCGACGCCACTGGCGACTCGGTGTCGATTGCCTGGAAGGAAGATGCCGCCAGCCAGCCGCATCAGCGCCGGCTTGAACTGCCGCCGGACGCGGTGATCGATGCAGGGTTCGACGCTGCGGTGCGCCTGCACTGGCCGGCGCTGCTGCGCGGCGAACGCATCAGTCTGCCCTTCCTGGTGCCTGGGCGGCAGCGCTACTTCCCGGTGCAGGTGCGGCGCATCGGTCCGGTACGTTGGCAGGGTATTGATGGGCAGTCGATCGACGTCAGTCTGGACACCTGGTACGGCGGCATCGCCCCGCGTCTGTCACTCGTCTATGCCAGCACCGACCGCCGCCTGCTGGAATTCCGCGGTACCAGCAACCTGCGCGATGCACGCGGCACTTATCCGCAGGTGACGGTGCGCTTCAGCTCGCCTGCTGCCGAGCAGACTGCCGCGGAATGGCAGCAGGCCTGGACGCATCCTCTGATCGACCGCTGCGCCGTGACGCCCAGGTGAAGTCGAGATTCTTCGCGTCGCAGCGCATCCATTGCACGCGCTGCTGCGTACAGGTAGACACGACACCCGCCGAGATCCCCCAATGGCCTCTGTAGCGCCCCTCCCCCGTCGACGCTCGCGCCTGCTGCGTACGCTGCAGCGCTGGATCGACACCGGCAACGTCGCAGAGACCACCGGCGAACAGCCCGGCCGCATCGACTGGTTGCGCGCCGTGCCATTCGCACTGATGCACCTGGCCTGCATCGCTGTGCTCTGGGTCGGAATCTCATGGACAGCGGTGATCGTCGCCGCAGTGCTCTATGCGGTGCGCATGTTTGCCATCACGGCGTTCTATCACCGCTATTTCTCGCACCGGACCTTCCAGGCATCGCGGCCGGTGCAGTTCGTGTTCGCTGTCATCGGCGCCTCCAGCGTGCAGCGTGGGCCGCTTTGGTGGGCCGCCCATCATCGCCATCACCATCGGCATGCCGACCAGCCGCTGGATCCGCACTCGCCACGCGAGGGCGGCTTCTGGCGCAGCCACATGGGTTGGTTCCTGACCCGCGAGGCGTTCGCCACCGATCTGTCACGGGTACCGGACCTGGCGCGCTTCCCCGAACTGCGCTGGCTGGACCGTTTCGATACGGCCGTACCGGTACTGCTGGCCGCAGCGCTGTATGCATTGGGCGCCGGGTTGGAGCGCTGGGCACCGGGCCTGCACACCTCCGGCCCACAGCTGCTGGTGTGGGGCTTCTTCGTCTCCACCATCGTGCTGTTCCATGCCACGGTCACCATCAATTCGCTGGCGCATCGATTCGGCCGCCGCCGCTTCGACACACGCGATGACAGCCGCAACAACCTCTGGCTGGCGCTGCTCACCTTCGGCGAAGGCTGGCACAACAACCACCACTTCTTCCCCGGCACTGTCCGCCAGGGCTTCCGCTGGTGGGAAGTGGATTTGACCTGGTACGGACTGCGCGCGATGGCGGCCCTGGGCCTGGTCAAAGGTCTCAAGCCCATCCCCGAGTGGGTCCTGGCCAAGGCGAGGTACTGACATGCGCATCGCCGTCATCGGCTCGGGTATCGCGGGGCTGGCCAGTGCCTGGTGGCTTGATGGCCAGCACGACGTCACGCTGTTCGAGGCCAACGATTACCTGGGCGGCCATACCCACACGCACGATGTGCAGGTGGATGGCGTGCGCATGGCGGTGGACACCGGCTTCATTGTGTTCAATCCCCAGCACTATCCGCTGCTGACCGCGCTCTTCGACGAGCTGGGTGTGGCTTCGCAGCCGACCACGATGAGCTTCTCAATGCACAGCGAGCGCAGCGGCGTGGAGTACAACGCCACCTCGCTGGATGGCCTGTTCTGCCAGCGCCGCAACCTGGTGTCACCTCGATTCTGGGGCATGCTGGCCGACCTGCGCCGGTTCTATCGCGATGCGCCGTTGCTGCTGGCCGAGGAAGACGGCCCCACGCTCGGCGAGTACCTGCGCAGCCAGCGCTATGGCGAGGCCTTCATCGACGAGCACCTGCTGCCGATGGCCTCGGCACTGTGGTCCTCACCGACCGCCACCGTGCAGGACTTCCCGGCGCGCTACCTGGCCCAGTTCATGGCCAATCACCAGATGCTGCAGATGACCGGGCGCCCGAGCTGGCGGGTGGTCAGCGGGGGATCGGCGCGCTACGTGGATGCGCTGCGCCGCCGCTGGCGGGTGCATGAGCGGCTGCAATGCCCGGTCAGGATGGTCGAACGCATGCCCTGGGGTGCACGCGTGCACAGCGCGGCCGGCGCGGAGGCCTTCGACGAAGTGATCCTGGCCTGCCACAGCGACCAGGCGCTGGCGTTGCTGGCCGACGCCGATGCCATCGAGCGTGAGGTCC
Source organism: Stenotrophomonas sp. TWI1409 (assembly GCF_039673015.1). Lineage (NCBI taxonomy): Bacteria > Pseudomonadati > Pseudomonadota > Gammaproteobacteria > Lysobacterales > Lysobacteraceae > Stenotrophomonas > Stenotrophomonas sp. TWI1409. The sequence continues at coordinate 20,751 of NZ_JBDJKU010000001.1, read as the reverse complement.
TTGGCGCCATCCGCTATCAATCCAACGAGGCCGTACTGCATACCGATGCCTCGTTGCTGCCGCGCAACCGCAAGGCGTGGGCGGCATGGAACGCGCACGTGCCAGAGGATCGCGCCGCGCCCTGCACGGTCAGCTATTGCATGAACCTGCTGCAGGGCCTGCCCGGCGATACGCCCCTGGTGGTTACCCTCAACCGCAGCGAGGCAATCGATCCGGCCAAAGTACTGCGTACGCTGCGCTACGCCCACCCGGTGCACGACCATGCCGCAGTGCGCGCGCAACAGCGCTGGGCGGAACTGCAGGGCCGTCGCCATACGTGGTTCGCAGGCGCCTATTGGGGCTGGGGCTTCCATGAGGATGGCATCCGCAGCGCCCGCCGCGTGGTCGATGCCCTGCAGGCCTGCGCCCCACATCGGCTGGCATCCGCCGCGGATGAGGTGGCGGCATGAGTGCCAGCGCGCTCTACATCGGGCAGGTGATGCATCGCCGGCATCATCCGCACCCGCATGCCTTCCGTTACCCCATCGCCCAGCTCCTGCTCGATCTGGAAGAACTCGATACGGTGTTCGACGGGCGCTGGTTGTGGTCGGTCAATCGCCGCAACCTGGCCGAGTTCCGCCGCAGCGACTACTTCGGCGATCCCGCACGGCCCCTGGCCGATGCCATCCGCGATCACGCTGCCCACACGCTTGGCTACCGGCCGACCGGCCCTGTGCGCCTGCTCACCCATCTTCGCTTTGCCGGGCACGTGTTCAACCCGGTCAGTTTCTACTACTGCTACCAGGCCGACGGCAGCACGCTGGACTGCATTGTCGCCGAGATCACCAACACGCCCTGGAAGGAACGGCACGCCTATGTGCTGCCGGTCGCTACCGCCACGCACGAAGGCAGCTCACTGCGTTGGCAGTTCGACAAGTGCTTCCATGTCTCGCCGTTCATGCCGATGGACTGCGGCTACGACTGGCGGTTCAACCGCCCCGACCAGGACCTGCGCGTGCACATGCAGGTCTGGCGGGACGGCGTGCGCCAGTTTGATGCCACCCAGGCCATGCAGCGGCGTGCCTTGGATGGCCGCGGGCTGGCCCGGGTTCTGGCCTGCTATCCCCTGATGACCACCCAGGTGGTGGCCGCCATTCACTGGCACGCACTGCGGCTGTGGTTGAAACGCAACCCGGTGCACGACCACCCCACTCTTACCGAGAAACCGCGATGAACTCGATGACTCCCTGGGTTGCCCTGCCGCGCCCCGGCGCCTTGGACGCGTTCCTGCGCCGCCGCCTGCTGGCCCAGCTGGCCCCGATGCGCGACGGTCGGCTGTGCGTGCGCGATGCACTCGGCGAGGTCTGGCTGGGCGACACCCGTGGTGAACTGCATGTCACCGTCACCATCGATGACCCGGCGTTCTATCGCAAGGTTGCTGCGCAAGGCAGCGTGGGCGCAGGTGAAAGCTACATCCAGGGCGAGTGGCACTGCGATGATCTGGTGGCACTGATCCGGCTGCTGGTGCGCAATCGCGATCTGCTCGACGGCATGGAGCGTGGCCCGGCCCGCTTGGGTGGGGGGATGCTGCGGGTCTGGAACCGCCTGCGCCGCAACAGCCGTGAAGGCAGCCGCCGCAATATCGCCGCGCACTATGACCTGGGCAACGACTTCTTTGCCCTGTTCCTGTCGCCGGACCTGATGTACTCGTCGGCGATGTTCGACAGCGAATCCGAGTCATTGGAATCTGCTTCGCGGCGCAAGCTGGACCGCATCTGCCAGCAGCTGCAACTCAAGCCAGGCGACCGCGTGGTGGAGATCGGCACGGGCTGGGGCGGTTTCGCGGTACACGCCGCACAGTACTATGGCTGCCATGTGACCACCACCACCATCTCCGCGGAACAGCATGCGCTGGCCGCCCAGCGCGTAGAGGCGGCGGGCCTGCAGGACCAGGTCACGCTGCTGATGCAGGACTACCGCGACCTGCAGGGCCAGTTCGACAAGCTTGTCTCGATCGAGATGATCGAAGCGATCGGCGCCGAGTACCTGGACACCTACATGGCTACGCTGCAACGCCTGCTCAAGCCGGATGGCGTTGCCCTGCTGCAGGCCATCACCATCGATGACCATCGCTACGAACAGGCCCGGCGCAGCGTCGACTACATCAAGCGCTATGTATTTCCGGGCAGCTTCATCCCATCGATCAACGCGATCATGGCCGCCAAGACCCGATCCAGCGACCTGCAGCTGATCGCCCAGCAGGACTTCGGCCACTCCTACGCACTGACCTTGCGCGCCTGGCGCCAGCGCTTCCTGGCCCAGCTGCCCGCGGTGCAGGCGCAGGGCTTTGATGCGCACTTCTGCCGGTTGTGGGAGTTCTATCTGGCCTATTGCGAGGGCGGCTTCCTGGAACGTTCGATCGGCGTCTCGCATCTGCTGCTGGCCCGTCCGGACCACCGGCCCGTCCTCGCTGCGGGCGACAGCCGCTGACATGCGCCGGTTCTGGACCAATCTGCTTGGCAACCAGCTGGTCTGGCTGTGTGCCGTGGCCGGCGCAGGGCGAGGCTGGCAGTGGCCGGCGCTGCTGGCCGCAACGATCTATATCGGCAGCCAGCTGCTGACTTCACCGCACCCTCGGCTGGACCTTCGGCTGATGCTGCTGGCGCTGGCCTGCGCGTGGCTGGTCGACGCCAGTGCCGCCGCCAGCGGCGCCGTGCGCTACGCTGCTGCCCCGCTGGGCTGGACTCCGCCCCTTTGGATCATGGCGTTGTGGGCCGCGTTTGCGATGACGCTGACCAATTCGATGCGCTTCCTGCTGCGCCACCCTGCCCTGCCAGCCCTGTTTGGCCTGTTGCTGGCCCCGCTGGCGTATCTCTCCGCAGCGCGCGGTTTCGAGGCGGTCCGTTTCACTGCGCCGCTGTGGCAGGGCCTGCTGGTGCTGGGTGTGGGCTGGAGCATCGCGCTTTCGCTGCTGTGCATGGCCGCTCGTCGCGGCTCCCGCACCCTCCCGCCGCCCTTGGCAGGAGCACCGTCATGATCAATCTATTGTGGGTGCTGCTGTATGCCGTACTTGTGATGAGCTGGGGTTGGGCCTGGCAGCGCCGCCATCACAACATCGGCGTGGTCGATGTGCTCTGGGCCAAGGGCGTGGGCGCATCAGCCCTGTTGCTGGCGTGGCTCGGCGATGGTGCGGCGGCGCCACGGATGGCGCTCGGCGTGCTCGGTGGCCTGTGGGGCAGTCGACTCGCCTTGCACCTGTGGCACCGGGTCCGCCACGAACAGGAAGACGGCCGCTACCGTTATCTGCGCGAGCACTGGCAAGGGCATCAAGGCAAGATCTTCGGCTTCTTCATGGCCCAGGCGCTGCTGGTCGTGCTGTTCGCCATGCCCTTCCTCGCGGTGGCTGACAATCCGCAGACAACCACGACGTTGTGGATCGTGGCCGCCGCACTTGTCTGGCTGCTGAGCGTCGGCGGCGAGAGCCTGGCCGACCGCCAGTTGGCCCGCTTCCGCGCCGACCCGGCGAACAAGGGCCGCACCTGCCGCGAGGGGCTCTGGCGTTACTCCCGCCACCCCAACTACTTCTTCGAGTGGCTGCACTGGTTCAGCTATGTCCTGCTCGCGGTCGGCTCGCCACTGTGGTGGCTGGCCTGGGCCGGCCCGCTGCTGATGTACGTGTTCCTGCGCTATCTCAGCGGCATTCCCTTCACTGAAATGCAAGCGCTGCGCAGCCGCGGCAACGACTACCGCGCCTACCAGCGCACTACCTCGATGTTCTTTCCCTGGTTCCCCCGTTCTTCCAAGGAGCATTCCGCATGAGCGCGATCCCGTCACTGAATCCGGCCGAAGATGCGGAAACCGGGCTGATCGCCTGGGCCGAACGTGGGCTGGTGCCCGATGCGGCGCTGCGTGCGGGCATCCGCCGCTTGTGCGCGCAACGCCTGCATGAGGAAAGCGAAGGCGGCATCGAAGGCCAATCGGCACGCTTCAGCCAGCGCATCACCGAGCTGGCCGACAGCCCACTCGCGCTACATACCGAAGCGGCCAACCGCCAGCACTACGAAGTTCCCGCGGCATTCTTCCAGGCCTGCCTGGGCAAGCGGCTGAAGTACAGCAGCTGCTACTACGCCACCGGGCGCGAAACGCTGGACCAGGCCGAGGACGCCATGCTGGAACTGTACGGCCAGCGCGCCGGACTGGCCGATGGCCAGCAGATACTTGAGCTGGGCTGCGGCTGGGGCTCATTGACCCTGTGGATGGCCGAACGTTACCCGCAGGCGCATATCACCGCCGTCTCCAACTCGCACAGCCAACGCCAGTACATCATGGCGCAGTGCCAGGCGCGTGGCCTGGGCAACGTCGAGGTGATGACCCGCGACGTCAACCAGCTTGACCTGCCGACGGCCCGGTTCGACCGCTGTGTCTCGGTGGAGATGTTCGAGCACGTACGCAACTACCAGCGCCTGCTGGCAGGCATCGCACGGTGGCTGAAACCGGACGGTGCACTGTTCGTGCACATCTTCGCCCATCGCACACTGATGTATCCGTTCGAGACAGACGGCGGCGACAACTGGATGGGTCGCCACTTCTTTACCGGCGGACTGATGCCGGCGGCCGACACACTGCTGCATTTCCAGCGCGACCTGCGCCTGGAGCAACGGTGGTTGCTGGACGGCACCCATTACCAGCGCACGGCCGACCACTGGCTGGCCAACCAGGATGCAGCCCGCGAGCGGGTGATGCCGGTATTGATCGCCACCTATGGCCAGGCTGCAGCGAAGGTCTGGTGGCAGCGCTGGCGCATGTTCTGGATGGCATGCGCCGAGCTGTTCGGCTACGACGACGGCCAGCAGTGGCTGGTGGCCCACTATCTGTTCCGACCCCGCTGAGGTGCCCGATGCGCATGTTTCCGCTGCTCCCCCTGATCGCGGTCGGCCTGTTCGGTTCCGGCTGCAGCTCCAGCGACACCCGCCCGTTGCCGCGTCCGCCATCGGTGGATGTACCGCGCTTCATGGGCGACTGGTACGTAATCGCGCATATCCCGTCGCGCCCTGAGCGCGAGGCCTTCGACGCCGTGGAGAGCTATGCCCTGCGCCCCGATGGACGCATCCAGACCACCTTCACTTACCGCAAAGGCAGCTTCGACGCGCCACAGAAGTCGATGCACCCCGTCGGCCGTGTCGAGAAGGAAGGCAACGGCGCGATCTGGGGCATGCAGTTCATCTGGCCGATCCAGGCTGAGTACGTGATCGCCTGGCTCGATGAAAGCTACCATCAGACCATCGTGGCACGAAGCAAGCGCGATTACGTCTGGTACATGGCCCGCACCCCGCAGGTATCGGACAGTGACTACCAGCAAGCGGTCGAGCGGATTGCGGCCATGGGTTACGACACCCACAAGCTGAGGCGGGTGCCGCAGTCGGTGAGATGACGCGGAGCCTTCTCCCCGGGCGGATCTTCCTGAAGCATCAGTGGTTGATCAATCTCAATGTCTACATGGAACCCGGCTGCCGGCTTCGCGACCCCGAAGCGCGTAACTGGGGCCTGACGATCCACCTCATCAATCGGCGGCATTGAATTGATGGGCTTTACGCATCGATTCTTAGGAATAATCGCAAAATTCCAACAAGTTCGATGCTCGACGCGACAGCGGCGCCAGAATGATCGCCACGCCCTGCGGGCGCCGATCACCTCCCTGCGCATGAATGGATATCCTGCACCGCGCCGACTGCGGCTGGCACTCCTGGACGATCACGAAATCGTCCGCCGCGGCACCGTCCTGCACCTGTCTCGCGACGTTCGCTTCAGCATTGTCGCCAGCCACACCCGCAGCGACGAGCTCATCGGCAGCCTCCGCCAGCTGGCAGTCGATGTCGCCATCATCGATCTCACCCTGGCGCCTGGCGACCGCAGCAGTGATGAGCTGGTTCCCCTGCTGCGCAAGTGTTTTCCACATATCCCCCTGCTCGCCTTCGCCACGCTGACGCCATCCACCCGCATCGACCACCTGCTGGCGACCGGCATCTCCGGCGTAGTCAGCAAGTCCGAGCCCCTGGAGATGCTGTCTGATGCCATCGTGCGCATCTCGCAGGGGCTGTGCCGCCTCCCTGCCGATTGCCTGTTCCCGGCGTGCCGCGAGGAACTCAGCCGCAATGAACGCGAAGTACTGGACCTGCTCCTGGCCGGCCTGACTGTCTCGGAGATTGCGCTGCGCCGCCACCGCAGCGTCAAGACGGTCAGTACCCAGAAGGTCGCGGCCCTGCGCAAGCTCGGGTTGCGCAATGACGTGGAGATCTATGCACTGCGGCAGCAGCTGGAGCTCCAGTGATGGGGCGCGTTCGCCTCCGCCTACGCACGTCGTGCACGTTGTTGCTGGTCCTGATCCTGCTGCCGGCTGCATCGGCCGAGGATGCACAGTTGCGGAGATGGTCCGCCGGCCGCGAAGTGCGGGTTGCCACCGCGCCATCATTGCGACCGCTCCCCCCAACGCTGGCGGATTCAAGCGCACTGCCCACCCTCGCCCATGGCTATGCCAAGCTTGTGGCTCGGCATTCCGGCCTGCGCTTCCGCGATCTCAACTACCCCAGCACGAGCGCAGCGGTCGCTGCCGTCTGCCGGGACGAGGCCGACCTGGTGCTGGTCATGGGCAGCCCCTCGCATCACCCGCTTCCCTGTCCCGACCTGAGGGCCTCCGGCGCTTTCCATGGCGGCAAGACGGTATTGGCTGTGCGTAAAGGCGAGCACCCGCCCCGTGACATTACCGGCGTGAGGGCGCAGCTGCTGGCCGTGGTTGACGGCGGCCCCTATGCCGACTGGCTGACGATCCACCACCCCCGGATCCACCTCCTGCATCTCCCCGACCGCCATGCGGCCCTGGCCGCTGTTGAACGCGGCAACGCCGATGCTGCGATCGGCCTGGAAGCAACGCTGCACTCGATGATCCGGCAGCACTTCACGGGAAGCCTGCAATTGCACCCGTTCGACAGCGAATTCTCTACCGATCTGCACCTGCTTGTCCGCCGGGAGGACCAGCAGCTGCTGGCACGCATCGATCAGGCGCTGCGCGCCATCACCCTCGAAGAGCACGCAGGCCTGCTGGAGTTGTGGGCGCAGCAGATGCTGCCCACATCCATCGAGAGCGCACTGGATCGGGTGCGTTCCCCGCTCCTGCTCTGGCTGCTGTGTCTGGCCGCGGCACTCATCGGCCTGCCCGTGCTCTGGCAGGCGTTACGCTGGCGAATCGGCCGCGCGGAACAACGCCTCGGGCGCGCGGCGGGAATGATCAGCCATGAAGTGCGCAATTCCGCGCAGACAGTACTGGCTTCGATCGACCTGCTGAGCCAGTCACACCTGCCCAAGGGGCAGCGTGAACTGCTCGCGGCTGCCCTTGCCGCCGGCCACTCGCTGCGCAGGCTGCTCGATCGCTCGCTGGCGTTCTCGCGCCTTGCCAGCGGCAGCTTCAGGCCGCATCCCACGCCCTGCGACGTCGGCCAACTCTGTGCCCGCGCACTGGAAGCAATCCGGCCGGAGGCACTGCGGAGAGGGCTGTCACTCCAGTTGGATCGCGCGCCCGATCCAGCGCCGGTGGTTGTGCTCGATGCTGATGGACTGCGCCAGATTGTCGACAACCTGCTGGGCAATGCACTGAAATTCACCGATGTCGGCGGTATCGAGGTGCGCCTGCAACTACAACCCGTCCTGTCTCCCCGGGAGCTGTTGCTGGATGTGATCGACAGCGGCATCGGCATCGCACCCGCTCAACTGGCGCTTCTGTTCCGACCATTCCAGCAGAACGAGGATGGCCAGAGACGTGGCGGCAGCGGACTGGGCCTGACGATTGCGCACGAACTGGCCGTTGCCATGGGCGGCAACCTGACCGCACACAGCGTGCATGGGCGCGGCAGCCGCTTCACCCTGCGATTGCCGGTCCGCGCCGTTCACGGCGATCAGCCGCCCATCGAGCCGCTGCAGCAGACGCCACTGACCGGCGTCGACCTGCTCCTTGTCGAAGATCATGCACTCAGCCGGCATGTCGTCGCAGAGCAACTGCGTCGGCTGGGCGCCGACGTACGCGCGGTTGCCGATGCCGACGCCGCATTGGCCGAGCAAGCGCTACGACCGCGCGGCACGGTCGTACTGGATATCGGGCTTCGCGGCTCGGATGGCTATGCACTGGCGCAGCAGCTGCGTGCGCAGGCACAGGCACCTCTGCGAGTGATTGCCCTGTCCGCCCGCATGGGGCGCCGGCACGCGGCACGCTGCCGAAGGGCCGGCTTCGACGCCATCCTGGTCAAGCCGCTGCAGGTTGCGAGCCTGCTGCAGGCGCTGGACCTGCCGCCCTCGGCGCACGGCGCTGCGCCCGATGACACCCCTGGCGCCGAGCCGGATTACACTGCGGACATTGCCCATGAGCTGGCCAGGATTGAGCAGGCCGTGCAGGACGCCGATGCCTCGACACTGCGCCATCATGCACACCGGCTGCAGGGAACGCTGCAGATGTGCCGGGCAACGGATCAGGCCGGCACAGCGGCCGACCTGTGGGAACTGGGGCATGAGGCCGCGCCTGACTGGGTCGAGGCGCGGCGACTGCTGCGGGGATTGCAGCAGTGGCACGGCTCCCGCGAGGCGGAAGCCGCACCCTTGGCCTGATCAGGCCGCCAGGCGCTCGACCTGGCGACGGGTCAGGTCATTGAAGCGACCCAGCGACATCAGGTGCTGGTGGATCAGCGCCAGCCAGCCGCTGCGGTGCCACTCGACCACGGTCGCTTCCGGCAGCGCCACGAACTTCTCGACGTCCACCACCAGGAAGCCGTTGAGATTGAACTCGCGGCCATCCGGAGTGCGGACGGTGGCGTTGCGCTCGACCAGCAGGCCGTTGTCGATCAGCGCCTTGGAGAAGGCCTGGGTCTGTTCGTGCTCGCGGGTGTACTGGCCGCAGAACTCCAACGCCTGCTGCACCATGTCGGTGGCCTTGCCATCAACGAACAGCGGCTGGCCTTCGTCACCGCCCTTGACCACGCGCGCGCTCTCTTCGTCGATGCCCAGCAGGAAGTCGTTGTCTGCACCGGTGTCGATGAAGATGAAGGGGTGGCGACGCAGGTAGGCCGGGATATAGGCCTCGTCTTCCCACAGGCCGTCCTTGATGAACAGGTTCTGGTCGGAAACACCGACGGCGGCCATCGGCACGGCGGTCGGGCCAGCGAACAGGATCGGGAAGTGGTGCAGGGCCAGCGAGAACTCGCCCAGCACCAGCGGAATGGCGTTGTTGCCGGCGGCAAACTCGAGTCTGCCCGGCAGGATGCGCAGATCGGCATGCACATCGGCCTGCAGCGGCACCGGACGGGTGTAGAACAGGGGGGCGCTGCTCGGCGCCGCTTCGGTGGTGGTGTCGCTGGTGGTCGTCATCTTGGGAACCGTTCGATCATGCGCGCCTGCCATCCCGGGCGCGCCAGCGGGAACAACCTGAATCCCGCATTATCAACAAGCTCGATGACAACGGCCACCCCACCGACGGCCTATTTCAACTGCAGGGGGTAGCGCTGCCAGAGGACGTGGACCAGGAACCCGGCCAGCTCGGTGTCGCGCGCGCTCACAGCAGCGCGGATCTTGTCCAGCAGCACCATGTCCGAGCAGGAGCGCACATCGGCGTGGTTGGCCTGCCCCGCCCGGCGCGCGCGGTAGCGCGCTGCGCGCTGCGCGTCACTCATTGCGTACCCGAACTTGGGCGGACGACCGCGCTTTCGCGGCAGGGTCAGCTCCAGGGTTCCGGGGTCTTTGTCATCACGCATGAGAGGGGTGCGGGCGGCGGCGAGCAACGGGGGGTGCGCAATTTATCGTGAGGCATCACTTTAATCCAGCTTTTTCTGCAGTTTTGTTGCGATGCAGTGCATTATCCCGGTGTCGATGCGAATTCATCCACGCATGGCGTGGATCTACTGCAGGGCCTGCAACCCGATCACCCGGTAGATCCACGCCATGCGTGGATGGGCGTTCCCGACGACAAAAAAAGGGAGCCCGCTCACGGGCTCCCCTCGCCTTTCCTCATGCAGCGCGTACCGGCTCGTAACCATGCAGGTGCGCCTCACTGCTGGCCCGCCCCTGGCTGAGCGAACGCAGTGATGTGGTGTAACCCACCAGCTGCGCCAGCGGCGCAAAGCCGCTGACCTCGGCGCGACCGTCCTGGTCGTCGATGCGGGCAATGCGACCATGGCGGCGGTTGAGGTCGCCAACCACATCACCCACCGACGCCGACGGCGAATGCACCGTCACCGCCATCACCGGCTCCAGCAGCTGCGTACCGCCCTCCACCAGCGCCGCCTTGATCGCCTCGGCACCGGCACGGTGGAACGCCATCTCCGACGAGTCCTTGGCATGGGTCTGGCCATCGACAAGACTGACCTCGATACCGACCACCGGATGGCCCTGCGGACCTTCCGACAGCGCGGCACGCACGCCCTTCTCCACCGCCGCGATGAAGCTGCGCGGCACCACGCCACCGACGATGCGGTCGTTGAACACCACCTGGTCGTCCTCGCGCGGCAATACATCCAGCACCACATGCGCGAACTGGCCCTGGCCACCGGTCTGCTTGACCAGCCGCCCCACCACGCCGGCCATCGCACGCAGCGGTGTCTCCTGGTAGGCCACGCGCGGCGAACCTACGCCCACCTCGACCTTCCATTCGCTGCGCAGGCGCTCGACCATCACCTCCAGGTGCAGCTCGCCCATGCCCCAGACCAGGGTCTCCGCCGTGTCGCCATCGGTTTCGACGCGGAACGAGGGATCTTCCTGGGCCAGGCTGGCCAGACCCTGCGCCATCCGGATCAGGTCGGCCGCACGCGCCGGCTCCAGCCGCCAGGCCAGCACCGGCGCCTGTGCCTGGATGTTCTCCAGGCGTAGCGGCTGCGCACGGCCGCTCAGCGTTTCGCCACTGACCGCATCCTTCCAGCCCAGCACCGCGACGATGTCACCGGCCACGGCCTGTTCGATGTCGTGGGTCTGGTCGGCCTGCACCCGCACCAGGCGACTGACACGTCGACCCTGCGGATGCTGCGAACTGGCCACGGCATCACCGACCTTCAAGGTGCCCGAGTACAGCCGCACGAAGCTCAGCGCACCGTGCTGCTGGTGGGTGATCTTGAACAGCAGACCGGCCAGCGGACCGTCCGGATCCGGCGGCAGCACCACCTCGCCGCTCTCGCTTTCGGCGGTCACGGCAGGCCGATCCAGCGGTGACGGCAGGTAATCGACCACCGCATCCAGCAGCGTCTCGATGCCCTTGTCCTTGAACGCGGCACCGGCCAGCACCGGCACGCCTGCACCGGCCAGCGTCGCGCGCCGGATCGCCGCCCGCAGCAGTTCCGCATCGATTGCGCGACCTTCCAGCCAGGCATCAGCCAGCAGTTCGTCGTGGTCGGCCACGGCCTCGACCAGTGCGTCGCGCTGCGGCTGCCACAGGGTGCGCGCCGCGTCGTCCCACGGGGTCACCGTGGTTACGGCACCATCCTGCCAGTGCAGCACGCGCTCATCGACCAGGTCGACCCAGCCGTTGAAGTCGCTTTCGCTGCCCAGTGGCACACCGAGCGCCCACGGCCGCGCCTGCAGCTTGTCCTGCAGCTGCTCCAGCACGCGCTCGAACGAGCCGCCGACGCGATCCATCTTGTTGACGAAGGCGATCAGCGGCACGCGATGGCGACGCGCCTGGCGCCACACGGTTTCCGACTGCGGCTGCACGCCATCCACGGCCGAAAACACAGCCACGGCGCCGTCGAGCACACGCAGCGAACGCTCAACTTCAATGGCGAAGTCGATGTGGCCGGGAGTGTCGATCAGGGTCAGCCGATGCGGCGGCAGGTCGCGTGGCGCCCACTGCGCCTGTACGGCGGCAGCGCCGATGGTGATGCCACGTTCGCGTTCGATCGCCGAGAAATCGGTGGTTGCGTTGCCATCGTGCACTTCGCCGACGCGATGGATCTCGCCGCTTTTCCACAGCAGGCGTTCGGTCAGCGTGGTCTTGCCGGCGTCGATGTGGGCAATGATGCCGAGATTGCGACGACGGGAAAGGACTTGGGTGTTCATGAGAAAGGTTCCTGCAAAGCCAACTTCGGGGGCCGCGCGCCCCGGTTGGCGACAGGGTGCGCGGCTAGCGTTCGGTCTCGGCGATCTGGTGCATGGCACGTTCTCCTTGGGTACTGGGTAGGGTCGACTGGGTAGAGTCGACTGTTGGTCGACTTGCGGGAAATCAGAAACGAAAAGAGCGCCCCGGAGGGCGCTCTGTCGAAGGTCCAGCGATGGCCGTCTCAACGGCCTCGTGGGGCTCCAGGCAGACACGCCCGTTCCGCGCTTGCGCGGGTCAGGGTGAAAAACTTCAGGAGCGGCATCCGGTTCATGGGGCGCATTCTAGACCTGCCAATCTGGCGCGCAAGTGAATATTGCGCACATAAATAGAACGATGAGGCCGACCGGCATCGGGGTCGGATCACTTTGCGGCGGCAGAGGGCTCTGACCCCTGCCCTGCTTTACTTGCAGTCGTGCAGCTTGCGCGCCTCACCCACCGTCGCAGCCTGGTCGTCCCCCATCGAGATCCAGCCCTTCAACGACATCGCCGGATCCACATGTGGCAGCCGCGGCCCCTCATGGACAACCACCTCGGTCCAGCTGCCGACCGGCGCCAATTCGGACAGGCGTGCCGCCTGGTCGTCTTCGGTGCTGAGCATGTCGTCCGGACCGGCCGGCGGCGTGGTATTCACGGTTTCCGTCTTGCGGGTTCGTACCCGAAGCGCACCATCCGGGAGCCGCTGGGTGATGACGTCGTAGCGCTCGACGCCATACGCCCACCTGTTTTCGCCAACGCTGCGAGTCTCGCTACCGTCATCAGCCACGGCCACCACCTCGCCTGCCGGCCCGACGACGCCCGCGACAACCCCAAGGCCTGACATCAGTGCCTGATAGACGATCATCTGCCGCTGCTCGGAGGTCAACGCTCCGGCCTTGAGCTTGGCGGCAGGAATCTGCAGGTACGCCGCTTCACTGCACAGCACCAGCACCTGCTGGTCGTCCCAGCTCACCGACATTTCCTCGTTGGCGAAGTACTGCGTCTTCATCGATGTCACTGCAGCGCCGTCGCTACTGGAATGCAGGGTCTCGATCAGCGAGGCGTTCTCGGCCGCGTGGGTCAGCGAAACTGAAGATGTCGACGCCGCATTGGCGGCAAATGCAGAGAAAAAGGCCGATGCGATCAGCAACGTCCGCGAAACACCTGAAGCGGAGGGCAACATTGAATCAGTCCATTGAATGTAACTGGCGCCGAATGATACAGCGTCCGGATGGCGCGACCCATCAGTCAGCACATGCAGATCCACTTTATTGGAAACCTCCTCAGCGGATGAACAGCGGCAGGGCCAGGATGCTGTCGCACGCCGGCGTGCAGCTGCGGAACTGCTCGGCGAGCACTTCGGCGCTCGGCGCGCCCGGCGCTGGTGTCGCCAGCCGGGTGTGGAAGGGATGGCGTTCCAGCAGCCAGGGCTGCGTCTGCTGCAACAGCCGTAACGACTCCGCTTCGCGATCGCGTACCGAGATCCAGGTCGGCCTTGAGTGCAGGCGGTCGAACAGTCCAGACACCACAACCTCACCGATGTAGGTCGTTTCGCCTGCGCGCACGTCGAAAGTCAGCGCTTCGTCTTCGGGCACCGCCCCGACGTATCCATAACCATGTTCGGTCAGGTAGCCGACATAGTGGCGCCCGGCCTTGGCGCGGATGGCGGCCAGACCGGCCCTGCAGCCGAACTCGAATTCGCCGCGCAGGTCAGCCAACGGCGACGTCGACCGCGTGCCGCTGGCAAAGATCGTGATCAGCCTGATGTTGCTGGTGGCGCAGTTCACCGACATCACCACGTAGCCCTCGTCCGCGGCCAGTGGAACATCCGGTCGTGCCTTCAGCGTCGCGCACCCACCCAGCACCGTCGCGAGCGCTGCCGCGACCACCCACGAAATCCCTTTCATCGTGCTTGCCCCCTGGTTCCGGCGGAGCATACGGGATCCGCTGCCGCCGCGCCATTGAGGGGCCTGATGCCGCGGTCAGAAGCGCCCAGCGCGACGCCCTCACACAGTCACGTGACCACCACCAGCGGCACCCCACGCCTTGGGTGCTCCAACACCACCACATCCTGCTGGTAGACCCGCTGCAGATTATCTTCGGTCAGCACTTGCAACGGCGTGCCATCGGCCGCCACCCTGCCCTGCTCCAGCAGCACGATGCGGTCGGCATAGCCGGCAGCCAGATTGAGGTCGTGCAGCACCACGATCACGCACGCACCGGCCTCGGCACAGGCGCGCACACTGCGCAGCGTGCGTTCCTGGTGACGCAGATCCAGCGCTGCGGTCGGCTCATCCAGCAGCAGCAGCGGCGTGTCCTGCGCCAGCACGCGCGCGAACGTGGTCCGGGCGGACTCGCCACCGGACAGCTGCTGCACCTCACGCAGGCGCAGCGCCTGCAGTTCAGCGGCATCGATTGCCGCTTCCACCTGGGCGTCGTCCACGGCTGGATCCGGCGGATGCGGAAGCCGCCCCATCGCCACCACTTCTTCCACACTGAAGGCGAAGCGCACGCCATGCTCCTGCGGCATCACCGCGCGCTCGCGTGCCAGCGGCCCGGCCTTGTAACCGGCCAACGGCTTGCCGAGTAGGCTTACTTCGCCAGCGTCGGCACGCAGGTCACCTGCCGCCACAGCCAGCAACGTGGACTTGCCCGCGCCATTCGGGCCAACCAGTGCGGTGACCGTACCCGGTTCAAACGCCAGCGAAATGCCGTGCAGGATCTCGCGCTGCTGGCGGCGCACCACCACTTCGTGCAGCTTCAACAACACGCTCATGGTGCGGCCTTGCGGCGCTGCTGCAGCACCAGCCACAGGAAGAACGGCGCGCCCAGCGCAGCCGAGAACAGGCCCAGCGGAATCTCCGCCGGCGGATCCAATGTGCGCGCGGCGGTGTCGGCCACCACGATCAGCAGTGCACCCAGCAGGCCGGACAACGGCAGCAACCAGCGATGACCAGGGCCGACCAGCAGGCGCGCCACGTGCGGCACCACCAGGCCGACGAAACTGATCGAACCAGCAAACGCCACCGCTGCGCCCACCAGCAGCGCACTGAACGCCACCAGGCGGCGACGCGTGCGGGTGACATCCAGCCCGAGGTGCTGTGCCTGGCGTTCGCCCAGCGCCAGCATGTCCAGCGGCGTAGCCAATCGCTGCAGCGCGAACACACCGATGGCGAACAACGGCACCACGGCCGCCACATCGGCCCAGTTGGCGCGCGCCAGCGAGCCCATCTGCCAGAACACCAGCGACTGCAGCTCGCTTTCGCTGGCGATATATGTGAGGAAACCGATCAACGCCGAGCAGAACGCGGCCATCGCGATACCGACCAGCAGCAGCGTGGCGTTGCCCGTACCCTTGCCGGGCCGGGCCAATGCGTAGGTCAGGCCGATCGCCAGTGCACCACCAGCGAATGCAGCCACCGGCACCAGCCAGCCGGCTGCGCCCGCAGCGCCGAGAACAATGGCAGCGACTGCACCCAGCGCAGCACCCTGGCTGACACCGACAATGCCGGGATCGGCCAGCGGATTGCCGAACAGGCCCTGCAGGCTGGCACCGGCCATCGCCAGCGACGCACCGACCATCGCGCCCAACAGGGCACGCGGAATACGCAGCTGCCAGACCACGGCGAGGTCGCGGCTGCTGACCGCCTGTGGATCGAGCAGACCCAGCTTCACCGCCAACGCCTGCATCACCTCCATCGGCGGCAGCCGCAACGGACCCACGGCGAACGAGGCCAGCACTGCCCCCAGCAGTGCCAGCAACGCCACCAGCAACATCGTCCGCCCGCGACGGCGGCGCCGATCCGCCGGACTCATGCCTTCGGCAACGCCGCCAGGGCCTTGGCCAGCGCCAGCGCACCAGCACCGGAACCGACACTGGTGTACTTCAGCTGCACATCCGGCATCACCCAGACCCGATTGGCCTGCCCGGCCGGGGTCTGCTTCAGCGTCGGGTACGCCTTCCACAGGCCTTCGGCACCGCCGAACAGCTGCAGGTCATGCTCGGTCACCAGGATCACTTCCGGTGCCGCCGCGACCACGCCCTCATTGCTCAGCTGCGAGTAGTTCTTCACTCCCGCTTCGGTACCGATGTTGATGCCACCCGCCAGTGCGATCAGCTGCGCCGACGCACTGTCGGCACCTGCAACGGTTGGTGAGCCACCGGCGCCGGTGGCCGAGACGTGGATCACTCGTGGCGCATGGCCCAACCCCTTGCCAATCGCTGCAGCCTCATCGAGCTGGCGCTGCACCTGCGTGGCAAGTGCCTGCCCTGCCTCGGCCAGCCCTAGTGCGGCGGCGACCTTGCGCACCTTGTCCGGCGCCGGCTGCAGGTCATCGATGACCACCGCCGGTTCACCCACCTCACGCAGCTTCTTCGCCAGTTCGGTGTGGCGGCGCAGACTGTTGCCGAGGAACAGCGAGCCCTGCAGGCTCAGCACGCCCTCCACGCCCGTGGTGCGGTTGAACAGGAACTGGTGCGGGGCAGCCAGGCCAGCCTGGGTGGTGGTATTGGTCGGCGCGGCGAACACCTGCTTGTCCAGTCCCAGCGCCTCGATCACCGCGATCACGTCGTCACCACCGGCAATGATGCGGCTGGTATCGGCCACCTCGACGTCGGCGCCGTCATCGGAATGCACCTGGGCCGGCAGCACAGCCTTCTGATCGCGCACGGCCGGCATATCGGTGCCGGCCACGCGCTGCCAGCCAGCCGGCAACGCGGCTTCGCCAGCCGCGGTTGCGGCGGCGGGTTCAACCGGCTTGCCGGTGTCCGAGGGCGTCGATGAACCGCCACAGGCAGCCAGTGCCAGCGAGACAGCCAACGGAAGCGCACACAGGCGCAGACGGGACGCGATGTTCATGCTCGTTCTCCTTGCTGGTGGAGCGACGCGCACGCCGCCCCGCCGTGTGACTTACTGCTTCGGGGTGATGCGGGTGATGCGGTCACCCTTCGGGTCTTCGGCGCCGCGCGACTTGTTCACCGCGAACACGTTGCCCTTGCCATCGGCACGGACGTGGTTCGGCAGCGTGCCGCCGTCGAGGTTGGCGACCACCTTGCCGTCACCGTTCACCACGGTGACCGTGCCAGCGCCACGGTTGCTGACGTAGGCCAGGCCGGAGGCATCATCGAAGGCGACGTTCAGCGCGCCGGCGCCGACCGGCACATCGTGCAGCACCTTGCCGGCGGCCACATCGACGATCAGCAGGTTGTCGGTGCCCTGCGAGGCCACGTACAGGCGGTTGCGCGCTGCGTCGAAGGCCACGCCCGAGGCGCTGATCGAATTGCCTAGGTCGATGACCTTCTCGACCTTGCCGCTGGCCACGTCGATCACTGCCGCTTCCGGGGTGCCGATGCTGACGGTGAACAGCTTGCCGCCCTTCTCGTCCAGCACCAGGCTCATCGGGGTGAACTTGCCGTCGTCCACGCCGGACTCCAGCGTCACCGCCGGCAGCTCCTTGAGGGTCTTGGCGTCGAACACCGACAGATGGTCCTCGCCCGTGGCCGAGGCGAACACCTTGCCGTGGGTGCCATCAACCACCACGTCGCGCGCGTGCGGCACGGCATCGACCGGGAACTGGTGGACCAGCGACAGGTCCTTCTGGCGGTAGACCGCGATGGAGTTCTGGCGGGTGTTGGTGACCCATACATTGCCGTTGGTGTCATCCACGCCAACGCCGTAGACCGCGTAGACCGCGCCATTGGTGCTGCCCGGCACCTGCGCCGGGGTGATCGCCTTGGTCACCTTCAGCGACTTCGGGTCCAGCTTCAACAGCTGCGACTGGGTCACCGGCGGGCGGCCCACGGCCGAGGTCACGAACACCGCGTTGCTGGCGGCGCTGTAGGCGGACTGATACAGGCCCGGCACCAGCTTGTTGGACTGGGTGGCGAACTGCGCCTGGCCGGACAGCGGCAGCTGCGGCGAGACACGCAGCTTCAGCACGGTGGCTGCAGCCGGCTGGCTGGCGCGCACCACCACCGGGTGGGTACCCGGCACGGCGTCGGCCGGAATGCTCAGCTGGGTCTTGAAGTTGCCATCGGCATCGACCACCAGCGGCTGCGTGTTGAGTACGCTGTCGCCACGCAACAGGCTGACTTTCTGGCCCGGCACGAAACCGCGACCGACCACGTCGGCAGTGCTGCCGGGAACCACGTTCTCACCGCGCGAGACGACCTCGCCCTTGAAGGTGGCGTTGGCCGGCTGATCGAACACCGGCTGTGCGGTGGCGGTCACGGCCAGCAACAGGCCAGCGGCGAGAGATGTGAGACGGAAAGACGGACGGAACGACATGGAAGGCTCCTTGCACACGTAGGCCGCGCCACGTGACGCGGGATTCATCGGTTGCCTGGGCCGCTGCACATCGGCAGCCTCGCCTGGGTAGTGGGGTCGCACGCCTTGGCATGCGAAGGGATTCATTCGGCGGCGTTGTCACCGCTATTGGGTGCGCCGTCACCGGCACTGCGGTCGGTCACGCCGTACAGTTCATGCAACGCGGCATGGAACGACGCAGGCAGCATCGGGCCGTGACCGAGGCCGTCGAACTCGCGGTACTGCACGCGCATGCCCGGCACCTTGGCCAACCGCTCGGACAGCTGCATCGCCGCATCCGGGGTGGCACCACCGATGCGGCGCAGGTGTGCGACCACGCGCGGATTACTCATGTCGCGCTTGCCGCGATCACCGACACGCTCGGCACCGCCCAGCATCAGCCAGAGCTTTGCTGGCTGGCCATGCACGTTCTGCACGAACTGCTGTTCCGGATCACCCAGCGCCGCGCCCTGGCTCCACCACAGCGACGGACTGGCCGCCAGATAGGACTGGAAGGCGGCGGGACGGGTGTACAGCGCATTGAGCACGAACAACCCACCCAGCGAGTGGCCCCAGAGTGCTTGCTGCTGCGTATCAATGCGTGCGCGGCGCTCGACTTCCGGCTTGATGCGGCGTTCGATCACATCCAGGAACGCGGCAGCACCGCCACCGACCGCCTGGGTCGTACCGCTCTCGTCGTCGGCGCGGTCGATCCACGCGGTGTAGTCGCGGGTGCGCGCCTTGGAATCGATGCGCAGGTCGTTGTCGTAGCCGATCAGCACCAGTACCGGTGGCGCCTTGCGTGCCGCCAGCTCGGCCAGCAACGGCTGATCCAGCACCATCGCCACCGCATTGCCATCCAGCGCGTACAACACCGGCATCGGCGCCTTGCCGGCCTTGGCCGGGATCGCCACATTCACCCGCCAGCGGCGTTGCTGGTCAGGGCTGTCCACCACGAACTGCTCGAAGCGATAGCTCGCCGCCGGCTCGTCGAGCACGGTGTGGCCGATCTTCTGCAGCGGATTGCGCTGCTGGGCATGGGCGTACGGGGTGGCCAGGAGCAGACCCATCATCAAGGCGACCAGGCCGCGGGCCAGTGGACCACGGCGCGAAGGCGGGACGAAATGCTTCATCAGCGGCGGCAGAAGCGGCTCACGGCCGCCGGTTCACAAGGGACCGCAGTCTACCTTAAACGCGAATGATTATCACATCGATCGAACGTCACACTGTGTATCACGCGCGCATGAGGGCCTTCGGCACGAAACGAGACAATGGGCAGGCTGGATTCGCGCCACGGCCATACGGCAAGCTAGGCGGTATCAACAAGAACAGGGACTGTCATAGCGTGTACGCCATTTGCCGCAGCCTTGCCCGAAAAGGGCTCGACACGATTCGCCCACACGTCTTCCCCGTGAGCATACCGACCACCGAGAGGCCCGCGTGCAACATCTGCGGTTTCCGCCTGCGAGCATCCCGCGAGGCCATCGCCGAAAGGGAAACCCGCAGCTGTATTGGCTGCGGATCCACTCTGCGCTTCCGTGCCCTCATGGCAGCCCTGCAGTCGGAGATGGACCAAGCGCGGGAGATCCGCGTGCTTGAGCGGATCCCCAGGCGCGGACAGATCAAGGGAATCGGCATGACCGACGCCCATATCTACACTAATGCCCTGCGGCGCAAGTTCGATTACATCAATACCTACTTCCACAAGCGCCCCATGCTGGACATCCGTCACCCAGCCGCACACTACCTGGGAAAATATGACTTTGTTGTCAGCTCAGATGTACTGGAACACGTGGATGGGCCCTGCGAGCGCACGCTCGAAAACCTGCGGGCATTGTTGAAGCCGGGCGGGCTGCTTGTGCTCACCGTTCCCTATGGATTTCACGAGGTCACGATTGAGCACTTCCCTGAGCTCAACGACTACCGGATCGAGGGCAAAGGTGCGGATCGGGTTCTTGTCAACATCACCAGCGATGGCAGGGAGCAACGATTCTCTGACCTGTCCTTCCATGGTGGTGACGGCTCAACTTTGGAACTGAGGATCTATTCGTATCCTCACCTGGTGCGATTGCTGGGGGAAGCCGGCTTTGTTGACGTCAAGCTGCACGATAGCCAATACCCGCAATGGGGCATCATCCACGACAGCCCGCTGGGCTTGCCTATAACGGCACGCGCTGCATAGGCCGTCAGCCCCCTCCGGTATCCTGCCTCGCGCAACCGACACCACCTTGCAAATGACGAAGCCGGCATCACGCCGGCGTCGCCCCCCCCCCCCGCGGGGGGGGGGGGGGGGGGCGGGGGGGGGGGGGGGGGGGGGGGGGGGCGGGGGGGGCGGGGGGGGGGGGGGGGGGGGGGGGGGGGGGGGCGGGGGGG